>CAMYOI010000131.1:0-6813 GCA_947259955.1 uncultured Gammaproteobacteria bacterium | reverse complement strand
CCGTCGGCGATCCGAATGGTGCGGGCGTAACTCCAGGCGTCTGCCAGAAAGGTGTCCTGCGACAACCCCTTCGCCCCGTGAACCTGGATGGCACGGTCGAGAACGCGCTGAGCCATGGCGGGGACGGTGATCTTTGCCATACCGATAAGGTCCCTGGCGGCCTTGTTTCCCGTCTCATCCATCTTTCTTGCCGCCGCAAGGGTCAGCAGGCGGCCCTGCTCGATGTCGCAAGCCGATCGTGAGATGTCTTCGCGCAGCGATCCCTGCTCGGACAGGGGTTTGCCGAAGGCCACACGGACATGGGCGCGCTTGCACATCATTTCCAATGAGCGCTGTGCGCAGCCGATCAGGCGCATACAATGATGAATGCGCCCGGGGCCCAGCCGTGCCTGCGCGATCTCAAACCCGCGCCCTTCCCCTAGAAGCAGCATATCCGCATCGATGCGCACGTCTTCGAAGGTGATCTCGGCATGGCCATGCGGCGCGTCGTCGGATCCGAACACATGGAGGGGGCGCACGATGGCCACCCCCGGCGTGTCCACGGGAACCAGCACCATGGATTGCTGCCTGTGCCGCTCAGCTTCGGGGTTTGTTTTACCCATTACGATCAATATCCGGCAGCGCGGGTCCATCGCGCCCGTGGACCACCACTTGCGGCCATTGATGACGTACCCATTGTCATGCCGGGTGATGGAACAGCGGATGTTGGTGGCGTCCGACGACGCCACGTCCGGTTCGGTCATGCAGAACGCGGAACGGATTTTTCCCTCGAGGAGCGGCTTGAGCCAGGTCTCCTTATGGTCATCCGATCCAAACGCGATCAGAGTTTCCATGTTGCCGGTATCGGGCGCGTTGCAATTGAATATCTCCGGGCCAATCAGCGATCGTCCCATGATTTCGGCGAGCGGTGCGTATTGCGCGTTGTTAAGGCCCGCCCCGTATTCGGGGTGAGGGCACCAAAGATTCCACAAACCCGCTGATCTGGCCTCGGCCTTGAGTTTTTCAACGAGGTCAGGGATAACCCACCGGTGTTGCGATTGCGCAATGAAATTTCTAACGGCCTCTTCAGCCGTGTAAACGTGTTCTTGCATGAACAACGACAATTTGTGCCTGAGTGTCTCTACTGAAGGTGTCATGGCTATCTGATTCTGTTCAATTTAGTTTTCTGGTTTGCGACCGGCGAAGCGCCCGGCCAGTTTCGTCAACGCCCAACATATCGCGACAAGCACGGTCAACGCTGAAAATGCGCACGCAAACCACAGCAGTGGATTGTCCCAGCCGTTTCCCGCACCATACAATTCCCCAAAAAAATTCAAAAGGAAAAGATAACCCAGGATGATCAGAACGGCTGCGATGACAACGGACAAACGCCTCGAGCCCTGTATAATATATCGAGTTAACGGCCGTTTTGTCATGGTTGAGATTGTATACCGTGGCATCGAGCAAACTATATTCAATACTGATACTTTTCTGAGTGAACACGATGACTACAACCGTTATTACAGGTGCGAACAGAGGGATTGGCCTTGAACTCGCGCGACAGACGATGGCGCGCGGTGACGATGTTATTGCAATTTGCCGCCACGTTTCTCCTGAACTCAGACGACTCGACGCACGCATAGTGGACGGTATCGACGTCGGCACCGATTGGTCGGTGCAGGATCTTGCGTCCTTACTGGCCGGAGTCCGGATTGACACGCTAATCAACAATGCCGGGGTCCTGTCGCGGCAATCCTTGGATAACCTGGACTGGGATGCCATGCGTATGCAAATCGAGGTGAATGCCCTGGGCCCGCTGCGGGTTACCAGCGCCCTGTCGCCGATGCTGAATCGAGGTGCGAAGGTGGCAATCATAACCAGCAGGATGGGATCGATTACCGATAATACTTCAGGCGGCCACTACGGGTACCGTATGTCCAAGGCTGCGGTGAATATTGCTGGGGTATCGCTGGCGCACGACCTCAAGTCCCGAGGTGTCGCGGTCATACTCCTTCATCCGGGTTATGTAAGTACCGACATGACTAATCATTCTGGTACGGTGCAGCCCGACGAATCCGCCCGGGGTCTTTGGTATAGTGTATACCAATTAGCCTCATGAAAAACCACCAATGAAAGCCGTACTCCTGGAAGAGTTTGGCGGTCCGGAACTGCTCCGCCTTGGCGAAACGGCCGATCCCGTGCAGGGTGCCGATCAGGTGCTCATACGGGTTATGGCTACCTCGGTCAACCGGCCGGATATTATCCAGCGACAAGGCAACTACCCGCCACCCCCCGGGGAATCGGAAATCCTGGGTCTGGAAGTGGCCGGTGTGATCGAGCAACTCGGTTCCAGCGTGACAGGCTGGAAAGTGGGAGACCGGGTCATGACGCTCGTAGGCGGCGGTGGTTATGCGGAGCTCGTGAATGCCTATGCCGCGCATCTGATATCGATACCCGATTCGATGTCATTCGTTGAGGCGGCATGTGTATGCGAAACCTACATTACAGCCTACCTCAACCTGTTCATGATCGGCCGTCTTGAAAATGGAGAAACGGTCCTGCTACATGGCGGCGGCGGCGGTGTGTGCACGGCCGCAATTCAGCTGTGCGCCACATTGAAACCCGAAACACCCATTGTCGTTACCGCTTCTACCGGCAAAGTGAGTCGGGTCAGGGATCAGGGTGCGACTCTGGTTATCGACTATAAAATTCAGGATTTCGTCGAGGAGATCCAACGGTTTACGCATAAAAAAGGAGTCAATGTTATCCTGGATCACATCGGAGGGCCGTATTTAGCGCGTAATATGAAAGCGCTCGCCGTAGGCGGCAGACTGATCGAGATCGGCGTCATGGGTGGTCCCAAGGCGGAGCTCAATATCGCCCTGATGATGGTCAAACGGCAGCGGATCATCGGATCGGTTTTGCGTCCCAGACCGGTCGCGGAGAAAGGTGAGATAAGCCGCAAGTTCACTGAAGAAGTATTACCTCATTTGTCGAATCGAACCATAGTGCCGCTGGTGCACGAGGTCTATGGGCTTGACAAGGCAGGGGAGGCGCACAAAGCCATGGAATCCGGTGCTCATTTCGGAAAGATCGTGCTACAAGTGAGCTGAGCCATGCACATACATGAATATCAGGCCAAGCAGATCTATAAAAGCATCGGTATCCCAGTGCTTGCCGGCGGTGTTGCCTCGTCGGCAGACGACGCCGCGGAAGTTGCTCGAAAACTCGATGCCGGCCGTTGGGTCGTCAAGGCGCAGATACATGCCGGCGGCCGCTTTTTAGGAAAGTTCGAGAATGCCCGCACCGACCAGGGCGGCGTGCGTGTAGCGAAATCCGTCGATGAGGTTCGAGAGGCCGCTCAGGAAATGCTCCATCGTGTGCTCGTTACACCGCAGACGGGCCCGGCGGGACGGGTCGTCCATCGTGTATACGTGGAACAATACGCCGGCGATTTACAGCGTGAACTCTATCTCGCCATGCTGATTGACAGACAGACGAGTCGGCTGGCGATCATCGCGTCCGCAGCGGGCGGGGAAAAGGTTGAATCGGTCAGTCCTGATTTGATCCTCAAACTGCCTCTGGATATCCCGCAGGGCATCAGGCAGGATGGACTGGCCAGAATTGTAGATCAGCTTTCGCTTGACGGCGGACAGGCCGGTGTACTCGATAAAATTCTGCGCGCGATGTTTGACTTTTTCACTGCCAAGGATGCGTCACTGATCGAGATCAACCCGTTGGCAGTTGACGTTGGTGGAAATTTGGTCGCTCTCGACGCGACCATTACCCTGGACGACAATGCGCTATTCCGTCACGCGGATACGGAAAAATTACGCGATCCGTCGGAGCTGCAGGTTGGTGAACTCGAAGCGGCACAACACGGACTGAACTATATCAAACTGGACGGAAACATCGGGTGTCTCACCAGCGGTGCCGGTCTGAGCCTCGCCACCCTGGACGCCATCAAGCTGATCGGTGGCGAGCCGGCGAATTTTCTGGACGTGCCGCCAGTGGCCGAGGTAGAGCGGGTCAGGCAGGCACTCAAGCTGGTGCTGTCAGATCCGGGTGTGGACGTTGTCCTGGTGAACGTTTTCGGCGGGGGTATTATGCGATGTGACACCATCGCCGATGCCCTGATCATGGTCAATCGTGATAGCCGTGTCGAGACGCCCCTGGTGGTGCGGCTTGCCGGCACGAATGCAAATTTCGCCAAAAGGCGGCTGCAGGACATGGGTCCGGCTTTGACCTTCGCCGACAATCTCGCGGACGCCGCCGACAAGGCGGTTCGATCGGCCCGGAAACGGGAGACCGCGGTGCGACGGAAGTGGTGGGAACGCGTTATGGGTTCGCAGCGGTAGCCGGTCATGGCGGTATTGGTCGACAAGAATACCAGGGTGATCTGTCAGGGTATGACGGGGAAGCAGGGCACGTTTTTTACCGAGCAGGCGTTGTCGGGGGGGACCCGAATGGTTGGCGGGGTCCGACCGGGGAAAGGAGGCAAGAAGCACCTGGGCCTCCCGGTGTTCGATAGCATGGACGAGGCCGTGTCCGATACCGGCGCCGACGCTTCGGTCATATTCGTACCCCGCGACCAGGCGGCGGCGGCAATACATGAAGCCATCGAGGCGGGGATCGGATTGATCGTCTGTGTGACGGAGCGGATCCCCATCCTGGATATGGTCGGGGTCAAGCGCGCTCTGGAAAACTCGTCTTCGCGACTGATCGGTCCGAACTCTCCAGGTATAATTACGCCGGGTGAATGCTGTATCGGCATCATGCCGCAGGAGATCTTTCAGCGGGGCAAGATCGGAATTCTCTCCCGCACCGGCACGTTGACCTACGAAGCCGTGGCGCAAACCACGGCCCATGACCTGGGTCAGTCCACCTGTATCGGTGTCGGCGCCGACCCGGTCCACGGCCTGAGCTTTGCCGACTGCCTGGAATTGTTCATGCGGGACCCGGAAACGGAGGGCGTGGTGCTGATCGGAGAGATCGGTGGCTCCGAGGAGGAAGATGCGGCAGATTATGTCCGGACCAACAAGCCCGCCAAACCCATCGTCGCCTATGTGGCGGGACGGTTTGCCCCGCCCGGCCGCAGGATGGGCCACGCGGGGGCAATCGTCCAGCACGGCACTGGCGCCGCCGATGAGAAACTGGAGGTGCTGGCCAGTTGCGGAATCCATATCGCCGATTCACCGATCAACATCGGCTCAACCATGGCAAAGGCACTTTCTCGATAGCCCAACGCGGCTGCCCCCAACATTTATCGGGCTAACCGGCCGCCGCGGGCGATTCGGCCGATGAATGTGCATGATCTGCTTCGGTCACCTTCGGATTCAAGGGTTGCCCTTTAACGAACAGACCTTCTTCCTGGACGGTCTTGTCCAGCAGCTTGATCAGAGCATAGACGGCGTCAATAGACGGTGTCGAAGTCCCCGTTAATTCGCCGAGTTCGGCAATGGCTCCGATCAACGCATCGATTTCCATGGCTTTGCCCGATTCCACGTCCTGCAGCATGGAGGTCTTGTGTTTACCAACCTTTTCCGCTCCCTGTATTCGCTTCTCCAGAGAGACACGGAAGGTGATGCCGAGATTGTGCGCGACGTCCTGCGCCTCTGACATCATCCGTTCAGCAAGCCGCCGGGACAAGGGGTAGCGGCAAATGTCTACCAGCGTGGAGTGGGTCAATGCGCTGATCGGGTTGAAAGTCAGGTTGCCCCAGAGTTTCAGCCACAGTTCGGACCGGAAGTCCGCAAGAATCGGAGACTTGAATCCGGCGCGGGTGAGCAGGTCGGATATCTCCCGAGCGCGGAGGGATTCGCTGCCGTCGAGTTCACCTATGGGGAATCGGATACCCTCGACGTGATGGATCGTGCCGGGTTGGGTAATTTCGGCTGCGGGGTAAGCGATGCAGCCGATAATGTGGTCCGGATTTATGCTACCAGCGATCCGCCCTTCCGGATCGACCGAACGGACCAGCGTACCCTCGTATTTCCCGCCGTGTTTCTGAAAATACCACCACGGTATTCCGTTCTGCGTGGTCAAAAGGACGCTGTCCGGACCGAGCAGACCCGCGACGTCATCAACGATGGACTCGATCTGGTGTGCTTTCACGCCCAGTATGACGAGATCCTGCGGCCCCAGCGTGGTCATGTCGTCGGTGGCATCGATCCCCCGTGCCACCTCTAAAGTGCCATCACTCATGAGCAGCTTCAGTCCGTCGCTCCTTATCGCTTCGAGATGCGGCCCGCGCGCGATAAGCGTGACCTTTTCGCCAAGATTGTAGAGTTTCACACCCAGCAGCCCCCCAATGGAGCCAGCACCGACAACACAAATTTTCATCTCATACACTCCCTATAATTTTTACCGTTTCAAAACGGCTATTCGGCCAGTCGTCATTGAAATCATGTGCGGCTGTTCAACCCGACCTGACCTTGCATCTGCGTCTTTACCCGGGATCCATCTTGATCTAAAGGCTAGCCTGCAAACTCGTTCTTCAGAGTGCCGATCCCGTCTATTTGAACTTCTACGACATTGCCTGGCTTCAAGGACCCGACACCTACGGACGTGCCGCAAGCGATGATGTCGCCTGGAAGCAAAGTCATGTCACAGGATATGCGACTTAGCAGTTCCGTCGGGGTGAATACCATATCCGTTATGGGATAGTTCTGGCGCTCGCTGCTATCGACCCGCGTTTTCACCCGGATATCCGCCGCATGCAGACCCGTCGCAATGGTTGGTCCGAAGACACCGAAGGTGTCAGCCGCCTTGCATCGAGTCCATTGTTGAAAAGAAGGATTCTTGTTGAGCAGATCGATAGACGTAACGTCATTT
>CAMYOI010000130.1 GCA_947259955.1 uncultured Gammaproteobacteria bacterium | reverse complement strand
TAGGAACTGTAGCGATTCTTGTTCGACTCGCTACAACTGATAACCTTTACGCCGCCGGGCGCATCGTCGCAGTGCAGGTTGAGGTAGCTCTTGTAAAGTTCAAGAACTTTTCTCACGTATTTTCGGGTTTCCGAATAGGGCGGTATGCCGCCGTACTTGACGACGGCATTTTCTCCGGCATTGTATCCAGCAAGCGCCAGACGCATGTCTCCATTGAATTGCGCGAGCAGATCACGGAGATAACGGCTTCCCGCCATCACATTCTGCTTTGGATCGAATATTCGGGTGACTCCGTATCGGCGTGCGGTTCCGGGCATAAGCTGCATGAGACCGCTTGCACCCTTGCTGGACAATGCGCGCGGGTCGAACGCGGATTCCGCGTGCATTACGGATTTGATGAGGGCTGGGTCCAGCGTAACGGAGTTGGAAACGTGCTGGATCAGCCTGTCAAATTCAGTCGTTCTGGTTTTGAACGACCTGCTTTTGCGCGTCACAGGAACGATGCCGCTTTCGTCGGAATCGCTGCCGTAGACCTTTATCAGCCTGTAACCCGGCTCGGCGCGTGCGTGGTCGGTGATGAGTTTGGATCCGTTTGATCGCTCATAGACATAAATCTTTTCGGCGAACCCTTGCACCGGTAGCGTTGCCGACACGATACCCATCATGCTAAGAATCAGGAGCTTTCGCACAGATTACCGTCCACTTAGTTTATAATCTTCAAATATAGTTGAAACGTTATGATTTTTCTCATGTTTTTATCTCCACCGCTCGAGTCCGCGGATTCGGCGTGGTCAAACACCGATTCAGGAATCATCGTTTAATGCCATCTTTTGACGTCGTTTCGCAAGTCGACTGGCCCGAAGTCACCAATGCGGTGGATCAGGCCAACCGGGAAATCCGCAATCGCTATGATTTCAAGGGGTCCGATGCGCGAATAGAGCAAAACGACGAGATTCTGAGTATCTACGCCGACAGCGAGTTTCAGGTCGAACAGGCCGCCGATATACTCAACGGCAAGCTGGCCAAACGCAAGATCGATCTGGGCTGTCTGGTGCCAGGGCCAGTGAAGATCATCGGCGGGAACAAGGCTCGGCAGGAGGTGTCGGTGAGGCATGGCATAGAGCAGGAACTGGGAAAACAAATAGTGAAAATGATCAAGCAATCAAAATTAAAGATCCAGGCATCGGTCCAACAAGACCAGGTGCGTGTTTCGGGTAAAAAGCGCGATGATCTGCAGCAGGTAATTACCATGCTGCGCGATGCAGACCTCGGTTTGCCCCTGCAATTTGTAAATTTCAGAGATTGATCGAGGTGACATGTTGAAAAGATTGTACGTATTCGCTGCATCGGTGCTGTGTTGTGTATCAGCTTATGCTGATGGCCCGACAGAAGACGAGACACAGATGATCGAACGGAAGTTGGCTTCATTTGCCCCGGGGATGCGCTTCGACAGCATTGAAAATGCGCCAATCGAGGGGTTTTACGAGGTCACCAAAGGCACCCAGGTGCTGTACATCTCTCAGGACGGAAAACACATTATTCTCGGCGAACTGCTGGATGTCGATAGTGGTGAAAACCTGACCGAACAACGACGCGCCACCCTGACCGCGGACAAACTGGCGCGCTATGGCGCCGATGACATGATCGTCATCGGCCCGCAGGATGCCGGACGCTATGTCACGGTTTTCACCGATGTGGACTGCCCGTATTGCGCCAAATTCCACCGGGACGTGCCCGCCCTCAACGCCGCGGGAGTGCAGGTTCGCTATCTGCTGTTCCCCCGGTCAGGACTCGAGGGCAGGAGCTACAAACGTTCGGTAGGCGTATGGTGTGCCGACGACCCGGTGGAATCCGTGGGCATCGCCAAAGCCGGCGGAGAGGTGGAATATCGGCAGTGCGAGAATCCGGTGAAGCGGCACTACGAACTTGGCCAGGAGATCGGAATCAGGGGTACACCAGCGATTATTCTGGATAATGGCAGGATGATCGCGGGTTACGTGCCGCCCAACAGGCTTATCGAAGAACTTGGCCTGTCAGCGAACGGCCAGTAGTCGAATTGGCTATCAAGGCAGCCGTTGTGGGCAAGTAGGGGGCTTATTGAATTGCCGACAATTCGATGGGTTATCGCTCTAAATACTTGAGTTTGTCCGTCACGTCCTCCCATTCCTTTGCATCGTCGGGATGCGGCTTCATCTCGGTAATCACCGGCCACGCCCTGGATAGCTCCGTGTTGAGGTCGAGAAAGTGCTGCTGGTCTGCCGGTAGTTCGTCTTCGGCATAGATGGCATTTATCGGACATTCGGGTTCGCACAGGCTGCAATCGATGCATTCTTCGGGATCAATGACCAGAAAATTCGGGCCCTCGTGAAAACAGTCAACAGGGCACACTTCCACGCAATCCGTATATTTGCATTTAATACATACTTCCGTGACCACGTAGGTCATAGTTCACACTCCAGTCAGACAATCAACCAAGGACGCGTATTGTAGGGACTCCGGTTAGGCGGGTAAATGTGTATATTGCGGTTGAGATTTCCTGTAAATTGACTATCTTTTAATGTAGAAAAACAGCAATCAGTCAAGGCGCCAACGACCAATATGCCGACAGTATCTGTCCCGAAACTGCGGGTCCGCAGCCCGCGGGCTGCGGAAGTGCGACCCAGCAGGTTGCAGGCGTGGCTGGACGAGTTGCCGCAGGGCAACCAGGAAGACAGTATGGAGCAAATTCTGCAGGCTCTGTACGTGCAGAACCGGACGGCGCTGGAGCCGGTCAATCGGCTGAGTCTGATGGAGCTCTACCGTGATCCCGTGTTCAATATTTCGGAATCGCTTGCCAAGCACTACATAACCTGCCCGTTCCCGATGACCGACCGCCAGTTCAGCATGGCAAGTTCCGTCCAGCGGCTGTTGGAGGAACTGGCGAACGGCTACAAAATCGTTGCCAATGATCTGATTTCCCGGCAAGCGACAAAGAAAAACAAATCGGAATTCGCGGTCTCGGTGCAGCGGGCAACGTATACGTTGAGCAAGATCGTCAACGAATGCTGCGAGATCTATCGGCCCTATCCCGCCGAAGCCTGGCGTCAGCTCCATCAGCTCTACCAGTTGTCTGAAATAGAGGAAATACTGCATCACCCCATTGCGAGGATGGGAGCCGATGACGGTGCCAACACGATATTCAACAGCTATGAGCGGGCATTGTTGATTGGCGCATGCAACCCGTATGGACTCCTTCAGGGTGAATGCGCCCAGCTGTTCGACCTCATACCAAAATGGCGTGGGCACGTCCGGATCTCGCCATGGCCGGCCAAATTCAGCAAAGACCGCCCGGGAGATTTCCTGGTCAACCTGGCATCGGATCGACCGCCGATTCCGCTGGTCAAGTTGGAGCAGAGCGATATCGATGCAAGCAAAATCAGCCAATATCGCCTGCTAGGTACGTTGAATGTCGTGCGGGACGTCCATTCGATCATGAAATCCCTCAGTGCTGATGCTCCGAAGTCGCTGCCCGGTATGCTCGGTGTGGGCGGGGGCACGAATGCGGATTTGCTGCGTCGATTCGGACGCGTCCTCGCCGGGGTCAACATCGTTCGGCGTTCCACCCGGACAAACTACGACCGGGATGTGCCGATCTGCGTCGGCATGAATACCATACACTTTTTCGCCAACGGCCAGCGAACTTTTCAGGTGTCGGGGCCAGATGAGGAGGCGACGCGTCCCCCGGGATTGGCCGCGAACGAGGAGTTCTTCGACCTCTCTGATCCTGCTGTGGGTAAATTACACGATCCCGAACTGACCGCGCCCGAAGATGCCCACGATCTGACGTTGTACAGCAACATTCATCGTTTGTTTACCTGCAGCATCAAGGATCAGGGTGCGTCCGGGGTGTGTGTCGTGATTCACGGCCAGAACGAGTTATATATCCGGGTGGGGGATCTCGTCGGGTTCCAGTTTCCCACGCCGAATCAATGGAGCGCGGGCGTCGTCCGCTGGCTGAGAGGCCATTCGGCGGGGGCACTCGAATTTGGCGTCGAACTGCTGTCCCCGGAGCTTTTCCCGGTCGCCGTAAAACGAACGATCGATGGTGACAAATTTTTCCAGGCGTTGATGTTACCTGGCAATCGATCTTTGAAGCAGCCACAGTCTCTCCTGGTGCCGCGAGGTGCGTATAAACCGGGAGAAAAGCTGATATTGAGCCGCGAACCGGGTGAACGGCTGCAGGTTTCTCCGATCCAGGTATTGGACAGGACGGGAAGCTTCGATCAGCTCCTCGTGGCGCTGCCGAGGACCGCGGGGAGCGGTAGCGAATCCTGACCGGCGGATCATTCCCGCGCTGATCCCGCCATCTTCTTGAGTTGATAAATTTTCTCGAGCGCTTGTTTAGGCGTCAGTTCGTCCGGTTCGATCCGCTTCAATGCTTCGATAATGGTATCCCCGGTGGTGTCCCTGGTGTCGAAAAAGGAGAGTTGACCGGGTGATGGCCGGTGGCTTGCCGCGTAGCTCGTTTCGAGTTCCGTGAGGCGCTCGCGCGCAACATCGATCACGTGCTCGGGTACCCCGGCGAGTTTCGCAACCTGCAGGCCGTAGCTCTGGCTCGCCGGTCCGGGTTTGACCGAATACAGGAATACGATGTCTTTGCCGTGTTCGGCTGCGTCGAGATGCAGGTTGCTCACACCGGGCACGAGATCGGCCAGGGCGGTGATTTCGAAGTAGTGGGTGGAGAACAGGGTAAACGCCTTGACCGAGGCGGCGAGCGTCGTCGCGCATGCCCAGGCCAGCGCCAGGCCGTCATAGGTGCTGGTGCCCCGGCCGATCTCGTCGACCAGGACCAGCGAGTGGCTGTCGGCGTTTCTAAGGATGTGCGCCATCTCGGTCATTTCTACCATGAAGGTGGAGCGTCCCCCGGCAAGATCATCGGATGCACCGATGCGGGTAAAGATCCTGTTTATCGGCCCTATCCGGGTGGACCGTGCGGGAACGTAGCATCCCGTATGAGCGAGCAGGCAAATCAGGGCGGTCTGGCGCATGTACGTGCTCTTGCCCCCCATATTTGGACCGGTGATCACAAACATGCGTTCCTGATCGTCGAAATCGACATCGTTGGCTACGAAGCCGCTGCCACGATTGTGCTCCACCACGGGATGGCGACCGCCCTGAATCTGTATACCCGGCGTCGAGACCAGTGACGGCGGGTGCCAGTCCAGGGTCATCGCCCTTTCCGCGAAGTTTGATAATACGCTGAGCCGGGCAACGGCGGAGGCGCACTCCTGCAGCGGATTGACGGCCGGTGCGAGCTCGTTGATCAGACCTTCATAGAGGTCGCGCTCACGGTTCATTGCGCGTTCTTTTGCACCCAGAATCTTGTCTTCGTGTGCCTTGAGCTCAGTGGTGATGTAGCGCTCGGAGTTTTTCAGCGTTTGTCGCCTGATGTAGTCTCCGGGAACCCGGTCGCTGTAAGATTTAGTGACGTCTATGAAGAAACCTTGTACGCGATTGTAGTGAACCTTCAGATTTGGAATCCCACTTCGCTGCTTTTCCCGCGCTTCGAGATCCAGCAGAAATTCCGTGTTATCCCTGCTCATGGCACGCAATTCATCCAGTTCGGAGTCGTAGCCCTCCCGAATAACGCCCCCGTCACGGACAGATGACGACGGTTCTTCGGCGAGCGCGTTGTGTAAAAGCCGCGACCATGCCGGAAACGGCCCCAGCCTGGATCTGCAGGTGTCCAGGCAGGGGTCGTTTGCCCCTTCCAGCGCATCCATGAGACCCTCGCAGGCAAGGATTCCCTGCCTCAAATTGACCAGGTCCCTGGGCCGCGCAGTCCGCATGGCAACACGTGCTACGATCCTTTCCATGTCCCCGATTTCTCGGCAGGTGTGCGAGACCTGTTGGTAAAGCCCAGCGGCGAGCGCACCCACGGCCTGCAGGCGGATGCGGATCTCATTGTGATCGAGAAGGGGGCTGTTCAGCCAGCGCCGCAGCAACCTGCCGCCCATTGGATTCGGGCAGCGGTCCAGCAAGGAAATCAGCGTTCCGCTGTCGGATCCTGAAAGATTCGTCTCTATCTCCAGATTTCTCCTGCTGGCACCGTCGATGCGCATGAATTCGTGATCTGATTCAATTTTGAGCTGCTGAATGTGCGGTAACCCCGTCAACTGGGTATCTCTGGCGTACTGTATTACGGCCCCGGCTGACACGACGGCCATGGGGCAGTCATCGCAGCCGAACGCAGACAGGTCCTTGGTCCCGAACTGCTCGCACAATACGGCCTGTGCCCGATCGAAATCGAAATGCCAGTCCGGAATACCCCGAACCAACTGCTGGAAGCGCTCGGGAATCCGTTCGATATGCCCATCGGCGCACAAAATTTCTGCCGGTTGCAGACGTTCCAGTTCATCCTCGATCTGTGATTCGTCGATCAACTGCCTGCCGCTGAACAGTCCGCTTGCAATTTCAAGCACCGCCAATCCGCAGTTGCCGTTGCCGTGGAAAATGGCGACAAGCAGGTTGTTGCGGCGGGCATCGAGCAGGTTGTCTTCGGTCAACGTGCCGGGTGTGACGACACGAACGACCTGTCTCTCGACTGGACCCTTCGATTTGGAAGGGTCGCCTATCTGCTCACATACGGCAACGTGGTGTCCGCTCCTGACCAGTTTCGCCAGATACTGATCGACGCTATGTACCGGAACGCCGGCCATCGGTATCGGAGATCCTGCGGATTTTCCCCGTTGGGTAAGCGTGATATCCAGGATTTCCGAGGCTCGTTGTGCATCTTCATAGAAAAGCTCGTAAAAATCGCCCATTCTGTAGAACAGAAATGCGCCCTGGTGGCGGGATTTGATCCGCAGGTACTGCTGCATCATGGGCGTGTGCCGATCCATGGATCACGAGAGCTTTTGCTTCGAGATGATATCGAACATCAAAGGGTGGATGTTCGGATTGGCCGCGATGACGTTGCCGGTATCGAGGTAGGATTGTTCATTTTCGAGGTCGGTCACCAGTCCTCCGGCTTCCTGAATGAGCAGACAGCCCGCTGCCAGATCCCAGGGCTGGAGACCCAGCTCCCAGAAGCCGTCGAATCGGCCGCAGGCCACATGGGCCAGATCCAAAGCGGCGGATCCCGCTCTGCGGATGCCGCTTGTTCGCAGCAGCATGGCACGAAACATCCTCAGCCAGGGATCCAGGTGGGTTACGGCCCGAAACGGAAATCCGGTCCCGAGCAGGCAATTCTCCAGACGGTGCACGTTGCTGACGCGCATGCGACGGTCGTTCGAATGCGCCCCTTTACCCCGGCTTGCAGTAAACATTTCGTTTCGTATCGGATCGAAAACGACGCCATGTTCCAGAATTCCCTCCCGGGACAGCGCGACGGACACCGAGAAATGGGGATAGCCGTGCAGATAGTTGGTCGTACCGTCCAGTGGATCGATGATCCACTGATAAGTATTTCCGGACTGGGTGCCGCTTTCCTCGGCAAGAATCGCGTGATCCGGGTAAGCCGCCGAAATTATATTAATGATCTCGGTCTCGGCGACTAAGTCCACCTCCGACACGAAATCGTTTCGCGCCTTGACCTGGACCTTGAGGGTATCCAGGCGATCCAGGTGGCGCATGATGACGTTGGCCGCCTGTCGCGCTGCCTTGACGGCGATATTCAACATGGGATGGTGCAAGCAGATCTCCTTTGTGACGACATCGAGCCTGGGCCGGCTTCCGTGGACGGGTGGTTTTCAGTTATGGTGCTACGGAAGAGCACTAACCTGTGATTCCTATGTTACCGCAAATTCGCTTTACCTTAATCGAAACCAGCCACCCGGGTAATATCGGGGGTGTTGCCCGCGCCATGAAATGCATGAATCTGTCGAGTCTGGTTCTGGTCTCACCCGGACAATTTCCCCATCCCGACGCACTGACTCGCTCGGCGGGTGCCGAGAACATCCTGGAACAGGCGCGGGTCTGCCGGGATGTCAAGGAGGCTGTCGGCGACTGCATCTTCGTCGCCGGGACGACCGCCAGGGAGCGCGCGATCGAGTGGCCTGTCGAATCCCCGAGAGCGGCCGCGAAAAAAATTGCTGCGGAGGCCGCGAACGGTCCGGTGGCACTGCTATTTGGCCGTGAACGCAGCGGTCTGACCAATGAAGAGGTTGATTTGTGCAATCTGCTGATACGCATTCCCACCGGTCCGGGCTATTCCTCGCTCAATCTTGCGAGCGCCGCACAGATACTGGCCTATGAGCTTTTTCTGGCGGCCAATGAGGAGATAAAACGGATCGACACGGAGTCTGTAGCGGCAGATCATCACAGTCTGGACGGATTCTATCGGCACCTCGAAAGCACGCTACTCGAACTGGATTTCGTGAAATCGAAACACCCCACGAGACTGATGCGAAAACTTGTCCGCCTCTTCAACCGGGCACGGCCTACATCGGAAGAGGTGAATATTCTGCGCGGAATCTTGACAGCGGCACAGAACGCCGGCAGGCGAGCGAATTAATCCGGGTGGTGGGCGTCATCGACGGCGGCGAACGCCGGAACGCTTAAAATCGCCCAGTAAATATATAAAGTGATTGTTTTAATACATTCAATAACGCTATGAATAATTTACATTTAATCATAAGGAAGCTCTGATTAATTGTGTCATTGCGTGCCGAAGCTGCGAGCGAAGCGTGGCATGACGCAGCAATCCAGAAGTTGTAGTATGACAACAGGACTGGATTGCTTCACTGCGTACGCAATGACGAAATACCGAATTAATCAGAGTTTCTTTGAAATTTGAATAGTTGACCGTTTTAGTCAACTAAGCAACAATCTAAATATTGAGCAATTGCCTAGCTAGTTCCTGTCAAGAAAAAGCTTGAGTCATTGCGAGGAGCGTGCCGAAGCTGCGAGCGAAGCGTGGCAGGACGCGGCAATCCAGCGCCGTATTTAAACAATTTTTTTCACTGGATTGCGTCGCTACGCTTGCAATGACAGGTATTCTGGACAGGAACTAGATATGTTGAACAGCGGGGTTTAGTCCACAGATGAAACTGACAACGCGCGGCCGGTACGCGGTGACGGCAATGCTGGATCTGGCGATTCACCACGAGGAAGGATCTGTTGCGGTGGCGGACGTGTCCGTGCGTCAGGGGATCTCCCTGTCATATCTGGAACAG
>CAMYOI010000129.1:10161-28113 GCA_947259955.1 uncultured Gammaproteobacteria bacterium | reverse complement strand
GGTGAACACACCGTATTCGTCGACGACGCACGCTATGTGCGTCCGGGCGCTGCGCATCGATTCAAAAACATTTGAAACGGGAGATGTTTCAGGAATAACAAGCGGATCACGCAGGTAGCGCTGCAAATTCTGCCAGGGTCGTGTCTCATCATTGAGCACGGCTTGATACAGATCCTTGATCAACAAAACGCCAACCAGATTATCCTGATCCCCGTCTACAACTGGAAGCCGCGAGTGCTGCGTCTTGAGCATGATTTCGATATGCTCCTCAGCCGAGTTTCTGAGGTTTAGAACGTCGACCTCCGGCCGAGAAATCATGATGCGTTCCACCGCACGCTGATCGAACTCGAAAAGATTGTGCAATATTTCGGCCTTCTCTATTTCCAGTTCGCCATGTTTTGAGGAGGTATCGATCAATCCACGCAACTCGTCGTTGGTGAGCACTTCATCATGACCGGTCGAGTAGACTCCCAGCCATTTCAAGATGGCACCGGAAGCCCGGTTGAGGGCCCAATTGAGCGGATAAAACAGCAGGTAGAACCCGCGCAGAAGATACGCGGTTCCCACCGCTACCGGCTCCGCTCGACGGATCGCGAAAGTTTTGGGAACCTGCTCGCCTATGACGATGTGCAGGGAGGAAAAAACAAGAAACCCAAGCAGGAAAGAAACGGTATGCAACAGCCGGTCTCCCAAGCCCAGTTTATGGAAGAGCGGTTCTAGCAGGGCGGCGACTGCCGGTTCCCCGATCCAACCCAAACCGAGCGAGGCCATGGTAATGCCGAGTTGGCAGGCGGCCAGATAGGGTTCCAACTCCTGGTGAATTCTTATCGTTAAACGCGCCGCCCGACTGCCATGATCAGCGAGGCTCTGAATACGAAAACCACGGGATTTGACCAGCGCGAATTCCGCGGCGACAAAAAAGCCGTTAGCCGCGAGCAGCAATATTATGAGAACGACGGTGATTGTGATGTCTTGCAAGTGAACGATACGCAACCAATAGTGGTGATATTCAAGACTCTTCCCACCGCCGGAAAGTCACTTCACTCGGAATCGAAGTAATCGATCACTTGTTTGATCAGATCCAGTCTCGCGCTTCGTCTGGGATAAACCGCAAACGCGCCTCGTTCGATCACGGGCGCATCTTGCACCCGATAGAGCCGGCCGCTCGCAAGCAACGGGGCCACGGTCTGCTCGGCGAGATAAGCCGCGCCGCCGCAGGCCAGCATGAAGTTAAGCGCGATCGCACCCTGGGAGATCCGTTGCGCCGGTGCCGGTGCGTCCGGGAAATGGCGGGAATGTTGCAGCGCGTGTATTTGCCCCCAGTCCACCATGATGTAATCGGTCAATGCGTCTTCCGCCAATTGGTTTGACACAGTCGAGACCATGATGAGGGAGATATTGGCGATCTGATCGATCATGAACTCTTCCAGTTGCGGCGGTTCGTAAACGAATACCACGTCCAAAACGCCGTCGATCATGCGTCGCATAAGCCGATCGTGTCCATATGCTTCCAGGATAAGGGCGAGTTCCGGATGGGCATTGTGTACGCGGTGTGCCCAATTCTGTAGGCGGACATCCCACAGACTGACGACACCACCCGCGGCCAGCTGTGCTTGCGCCTGTTCGGCCAGGGCAACGTCCTGTTGCGCCTTGCGCCACAGCGCCAGCATGTGTTCGGCATGCCGCAGCAGGCGCCGTCCTTCGGGTGTGGGATGAATATCGCGGCGCTGTCTGTCGGGATGAATATCGCGGCGCTGTCTGTCCAACAGGGTGACGCCCAGGTTTTCTTCGAGCTTTTTGATACGTGCGCTGACCGCGGATTGCGTGATGAAGAGTTCTTCCGCGGCCTTGCCGAAATGCCGGGTTCGGTTGACTTCCAGCAGCGTTCTAAAGGTTTCGATGTCCAATGCTCTACTCCGTTTGGATAATTTCCCTGAATTATATCAGGGCTTTTAATCTGAAATTTTCATCTCCCCACAGCGGGCCGGCCAGAAGAAGTCACATGAGGTGCGCCGGCACCGGTGGGTGACTTTTTCCGCCTGGTGTTGGTCTGGGCATGGGGGTGACCACATTAATCTTGCCAATGTAGATACAGTGAGGAGGATCATATAACAAAATATTTGATCAAAAGGACAATTATAATTTGTTTTATTAATTAAAGAGACGGCTATATCGTACGCACCCGATTTCAATGTTCGAGGTGCGTATCGATGTCAACTAGTGGATCCGGTGTCGTTATCAGCCATGAGATTTACGCCGGCACGTCCTACACAGACGAAGACCTGGCGTCCATGGCGCGAGAGCGCGGCCCGTCGTCCGACGATGCCGTGGCAGCCCTGTTGCGTCGTTACGAGAGAACGATCTACCGGGCCTGCGTGTCCTATTTGCGCAATGCGGATCTGGCTGAGGAAGCGAGTCAGGGTGTATTGATACGGATCTACCGGGGAATCAACCGCTTTCAGGGACGGTCAAGTTTTCGAACATGGGTGTATCGGATCGTTCGCAATGAATGCTACAGCGTGGCATCGCATCATGCGCGCCACCGCGTCTGCGAAAGCATTGACGAAACCGTAGTTTTGAATCACACGGTCGATATGCTCGATTTTACCGAGCAGGTGGAAACCAGCAATGACGTGCAGATCGCATTGCAACGGCTGACATCAAAAGACCGGGAAATAATCAAGCTGCGTTTCTTTCAAGATCTGTCAATCAAGACAATTGCCGTCCAGCTGGACACGAGTCTGAGTGGTGCAAAAATGCGCTTGTACCGCGCCATTGCAAGATTCGAGAAAGCTTACATGTTTCTCGAGGCGGATGAATCCCTCTCAGCCGCGACCTAGACAATATGTTTGGCAACACTTGAAAGAACTGCGTCGTGTATGAAGCCTCCCTGATTCCCAAGCCTGAGTGTGACTCGCACACGCAAACGGCAGTCTACAAACAAAGCGTTCGACACAAAACGCCTGTTCAATTGTTGAGCGGGGCGATAAAGGCGCTGTGCGGGTGCGATTGTCGAGGATGAAGCACAACCAAAGACACACAGCGTGGGTTGCAATGAGGTTTGCATAGAACAACGCTGAGGGGTTACATGATTCCATGCTGAAAAGAATCCTACTGCCGACAATTATACTGGTGCTTGTCTATGGTTTCTGGGTGAGCCCGAACTTCAAAACCATTTCCGCGGGGGTCGCCATTTTTCTCTTCGGCATGCTGGCCCTTGAAGAGGGCTTCCGCGCCTTCACCGGAGGAACGCTGGAACGGATGTTGCGGCGCACCACGTCAAGTACCGCGAAGAGCCTGCTGTTCGGCATCGTCAGCACGACGCTGATGCAGTCCAGTTCGCTGGTCTCCGTGATTGCCATCTCCTTTCTCAGCGCCGGGCTCATCACCCTCGCCGCCGGCATCGGCATCATTTTCGGAGCCAACCTGGGCACCACTACGGGTGCCTGGCTGATCGCCGGCTTCGGTCTCAAGGTCAACATAGCCGCCTATGCCATGCCGATGCTGGTCGTCGGCGTGATTCTGATTTTCCAATCCTCGAAAGCGCTGAAGGGGATCGGTTACATACTGGCAGGACTGGGATTTCTGTTTCTCGGCATTCACTACATGAAGGACGGCTTCGAGGCCTTCAAGGATACGATCAATCTGGCCGAGTACGCGGTTGGCGGATATCCCGGAGTTCTGCTGTTCACGACCATCGGCATCTTGGCCACCGTCGTGATGCAGTCCAGCCATGCCACTTTGGTGTTGACCATCACCGCGCTCGCGGCCGGCCAGATTACTTATGAGAACGCACTTGCGCTGGCCATCGGCGCGAACGTAGGCACGACCATCACGGCGATTCTGGGGGCAATGAGCGCCAACGAGAACGGTAAACGGCTGGCCGGGGCGCACCTCATATTCAATGGCGTGACCGGCGCGATAGCCATTATTTTCATCTATCAACTGGTCGCAGTGGTGAATGGCATCTCGTCGGCGATTGGTATTGCGGACGACGACTACACGCTGAAACTGGCCGTTTTCCACTCGGTGTTCAATCTGCTGGGCATCGTCGTGATGTTGCCGCTGCTGAATTTCCTGGTGACCTTTCTGGAAAAATTCATCCCCGCGAAAACACCCGAAGTCGACCAGCCAGTGTACCTGTCCGACGCTTCCGCGGAGTTTCCAGGCACCGCGGTGGAGGCGGTCCGCATGGAGACCCAGCGGGTGTACGAGGCCGCGCTGCGCATTATCATCGACGCACTCGGCATGAAAAAGACGCAGGTACTCTCCGACGTCGATCTGGATCAGGTGGTTGCGGAACAGAGTCAGATCCACAAATTCGATATCGACGCGATGTACGAAAGACACGTTAAGGGAATCTACAGCGCGATCGTGGCCTTTATCAGCGAGACCGCGTTTTCCCGCAGGGAAGAGTCGTCCGCCCAACTGCAGTGGCTCAGGGAGGCCAGCACCCACCTGGTGGAGGCGATCAAGGATACCGAACAGCTGCAGGAGAACCTCATTCACTATGTCGGCTCCGAAAACGAGAAAATGCGCGAGGTCTACAACCGGATCCGTAGCGGGATCGCGTTCATCATACGCGATCTGGAGGAAACGCGCGGGTCGGGCGGGGGAATGATGGACGTGCTCAAACTTGATTCGCTGAAACTTTGGGTGGAGTCGGAGCAGAACCAGCGAACAGCAGGCCGCCGCGAGTAATTAGAATGTGTACACATAAAGTGGAGAACTTTGAATGAAAAGAAATAAACTGCTGAAGACGCTGGCCGAGTTTTTTGATAAGGAGGAGCAAAAAAAGCAAAAACACCACGACGAACTGGAGAAGCTGCTGCGTGAACTAAAGGAGAAGGAAGCCAAGCTGGAGGTTAAATTAGGGGAGGAGAAAAACGCGCAGAAAAGGAAGCGCCTGGAAGAGGAACTCAAGATCGTCAAGGCTCAACACGCTAAGGGGATCAAGACCCTGCAGAGCCTCGAAACGTAGTTACCCCTCCGGCGTTGGGGAAATTGCGACGCAGGTGGATCGATGATTTTTTTAACAGGCCGCCTCGGTCCCGCCGCCGTGTCATTACCGACCATGAATAAAGTCAGGTAGGTTGAAGCTCAAGCGCCGGGTTAACTGACTCGCGAATCAGGCATCGACATGGCGCAATCACAAGCGGCGATTTCAGATACCATTATCGAACAGATCATTGCTTTGGTGCACGAGCGCCTGCCCGTGCGGGCGTCCACCGTCGATCGTTTCATATGGCTTTACTACCTCGGCACGCCGGTCAAGGATCTGCAGAGGACGCAGATTCGAGACCTTTACGGCGCGTCGGTCTCCCACTGGAATCTGGCCCGCAAACACAAGGCCGGCACTGAGGCGAAGGTCCATGTCTACAATCCCCGGCTTGACGAGCACGGGTGGCAGTCAACTCATACCATTGTCGAGGTGGTTGCCGATGACCTTCCTTTTCTGGTGGACTCGGTCCGTATGGCGATCAATCGCTGTGGACTGACCATTCACACGACGATCCATCCCGTCATGAATGTCAGCCGTGACGGCGAGAGCTACCTGACCGAATTTCCAGAAGGAAACTCCACCTGTACAGATGCCGATTGGAAATCCTTCATGCATTTCGAAATCGACCGACGAACCGATTGCGCGGTGCTCGATCGGTTAAGAACGGATATCGAGGATGCACTGCGAGACGTGCGCACCGTGGTATCGGATTTCGGCGCAATGCGCGAACGTCTGGACACGCTGCTTGCGGATCTCGATGCCAGGCCGCCGCCGCTGGATCGTGAGGAAATGGCCGAAGGGCGCGCGTTTCTGCAATGGTTGAGGGATGGGCACTTCATATTTCTGGGCTACCGGGAACATGCACTTATCGATATTGCCAACGAGGACGTGTTACGGATCCTTCCGGGATCTGCCTTGGGCATCTTACGAATAACCGAAGGCGAGGACGACACCGATCAGATATGCAAGAGCTTTGCCGCTCTGACGCCGGAGGCCCGCAGCTTGGCTCGCAAGCCCGAACTGCTGGTCATTACCCGCTCCGGCTCCAAGTCCACTGTTCATCGACCCGGATACATGGATTACGTCGGCGTTAAACAAATCGACGACGGCGGCCAGGTTGTCGGAGAACGACGTTTTCTCGGTCTTTACACCGACAGCGCCTACACCAGCAACACTCGAACCATACCGCTGCTGCGCCGCAAGATTGACAACGTGATCAGGCGCAGCAGTTACCACGAGCACAGTCACGCCGCACGCGCGCTGGTCAATATTCTCGAGACATTTCCCCGCAATGAGCTGTTTCAGATCGGCGAAAACGAGCTATTGAACACGGCCCTCGGCATTCTACAGCTACAGGAACGTCAAAAGACAACGGTGTTCATTCGACGCGATCCCTACGGTCGGTTTTTCTCCTGCCTCGTCTATCTTCCGCGAGATCACATGAGCACCGAAGTGAGGCAGCGCATCGAGGAGATCCTGGAGGAGGCTCTCGACGGCGAATGCGTAAATTTCTCGGTCCAGATCACCGAATCCGTGCTGGCGCGAGTACACTTCGTTATCCACATCCACCCGGCTGCTTTAACGGATTACGACCCGGACGACATTGAGTCACGCATTGCGGCGGCAACCCGGCCGTGGCTCGATCACATGCTTGAGGCCTTGCTGGAACACTACGGTGAGGAAGAGGGGACACGACGGTTTCGTCTCTATGGTAAAGGCTTTCGCGCGGACTATCGTGAATTCTATTCCCCCCAGGTCGCCGTGCATGATACGCAAAAAATGGAGCTCCTGAAGGAGACTGGCGATATCGCCATGGCGCTGTATCGACCGCTGGAAACAGCGGACAACATTTTGCGCTTCAAGTTGTTGCATTACGGCCGTCCCGTTCCGCTATCCGAAACATTGCCGATGTTGGAAAACATGGGATTGAAGGTGATAGACGAGCAACCGAGCAAAATCGCATTGCCAAGCGGAGAACTGATCTGGATTCACGACTTTGGCATGGAGCATTCAGAGCAGGATCTGGATCTGGATCACTTAAAAGACGTTTTTCAGGACGCGTTTGCACGCGTATTCCGGGGTGAGATATCGAACGATGGATTTAACCGGCTCACGCTGCGCGCCCGACTCGACTGGCGAAAGGTGGTTATTTTGCGCGCTTACTGTAAATATCTCCAGCAGGTGCGGGGCACCTTCAGCCAGGAATACATGGAACGGGCTTTGGTCTGCAACCCCCACTGCGCGAGGCTCCTGGTGGAATTGTTTGAGTCGCGCTTCGATCCTGAGCGGGCCGAGCCCCGTGCGGCAGCCATCGAACAGATCGGGTTGCGCCTCGACGCGGCGCTGGATGACGTCGTCAACCTGGACGAGGACCGGATAATTAGAGACTTCAGGGGAGCCATAAGCGCCACGCTGAGGACCAACTACTATCAACCGGAATCCAGCGGCGCTCCCAAGAGTTACGCCTCGTTCAAGCTCCACCCAGCGGGCGTTCCCGGAATGCCCGAACCCCGGCCGTTGTATGAAATCTTCGTTTACTCCCCGCGAGTCGAGGGAGTGCACTTGAGGGGCGGAAGCGTGGCCCGTGGTGGGCTTCGTTGGTCGGATCGCCAGGAAGATTTTCGTACCGAAGTGCGTGGATTGATCAAAGCGCAGATGGTCAAGAACGCCGTCATCGTGCCAGTGGGATCCAAGGGCGGATTCGTGCCGAAGCGCCTCACCGCCGACGGCGGAAGGGAACGGATCCTCGCCGAGGGCATGGCGTGCTACCGGATTTTCATCAGCGGACTGCTCGATCTCACGGACAACCTGGTAGGCGACGAAGTCGTCCCGCCTCACCACGTGGTGCGCCATGACGGCGACGATCCCTATCTGGTCGTTGCGGCTGACAAGGGCACGGCGACCTTCTCGGACACCGCCAACGAGCTGGCCGCAAACTACGGATTTTGGCTGGGCGATGCCTTCGCGTCCGGAGGATCGGCGGGATACGACCACAAGGCAATGGGCATCACGGCTCGCGGCGCCTGGGAATCCGTCAAACGGCACTTTCGGGAACTTGGCCTGGATACCCAGAGCCAAGACTTTTCCGTCGTGGCCATTGGTGACATGAGCGGCGACGTGTTTGGTAACGGCATGTTGCTATCGCGCCATATCAAGCTTGCAGGGGCATTCAACCACGAGCATATATTCCTCGACCCCAATCCGGATTGCGCGCGATCTGGAGCAAATGGGCAAACTCGACAGAACTATTGAATTCCTGCCTACCGACGATATGCTGCTCGAGTGCAAGAACGCTGGGGAAGGCCTGACTCCGCCCGAGTTGGCCCTGCTACTCGCCTACGTCAAAATAAGCCTCTGCGAACGTCTGCTTGCCTCCGAGCTGCCGGACGAGCCGTATATGGCGCGGACGTTGGCGAACTATTTTCCTTCACCGATGCGCACCGCCTTTCCAGCCGCCATGGCCAACCATCGTCTCCGCTGCGAAATCGTCACCACGGAGTTCGTGAACGGCATGATCAATCGGGCGGGGATCAGCTTTGTCTTTCGCATGCGCCAGGAAACCGGCGCCACGGATGCGGATCTTTCCCACGCCTACGTCATCGCCAGAGAAATTTTCGCGCTGCCCAGGCTGTGGATCCAGATCGAATCACTGGACAACCGCGTGTCTGCCGACATTCAGTCGGAGATGCTGCTCGATGGACGTAAACTTGTCGAGCGCGCGGTACGCTGGATTATTCGAAACCGCCCTCGCCCGTTATCCATCGCCGGCTACGGCCCGTCGTTGGAACGGCTCGGAGCCACTCTGATCGGCCACGTAGGCGAGGAGGAACGAGCGGCGGCGCAAGCCCGATCCGGGCAACTCGTCACGAACGGTGTGCCAGAGGACCTGGCTATACGAATCGCCATGCTCACATCTCTTTCTTCCGGTTTGGATCTGGTTGAGGTTGCGTTTGCCACCAATATCGATACCGATAAAGTTGCCGGAACATACTTTGGGGTCGGCGAACACCTCGAACTGCACTGGCTTCGTGACCGCATCGCCGATCTGCCGCGGGATACGCACTGGCAAGCCATGGCGCGCGTCGCTCTGCGGGACGATCTATACGAGGTCCACAGACACATCACGATGGATGTATTGCACGGTGCGACCTCGGATGGCGAAGCCGGGTCTTTGGTGGCAAACTGGGCGCAGCGAAATCCGGCCTCGATGCAGCTCTGGAGTCAGATCGTCCGTGAGTTGCTGTCAGGTCCGGCTCCGGATTTCATCATATTGTCGGTAGTCATGGGTAAACTGAGGGGCCTGGTTCAGGCAGCGCACCCGGGCTCGACACGCCAAGCCGCCGAACAAACAGAGTTCATAGTCGCGGCGGCGGGTTTCGTCCCTGGCGACAGGGCTATGACCAGTAGTGGTGAACTGCGTAAATGACGCCCGCGGAACGCCGAACATTAAGCGAGGTCGACATGTCTGAAAGTCCTAAGAAACTGCGGAAATCTCTAGATTTCTACCACAGCGCCACACAGCTCCGATTCGATACCTGGCACCGGCTCGAGCATTACGCCGGCCAGCTCAACGCCCGCTCGGCCCGTAAAGCCGATATCGCGCGTTTTCGCAAAGCCGCGCGCGAGGCGATGACGATACTCGAGACCATTGAGTACTACACGGCGTTTCCATCCCGCAACGATTTCCGCACATTATGGAAAATCTTCGAGCGGGAGGACTATACCACCATGGCGCGCGTGGTCGAGCGCCTGGTCCGGGCCATTTCCAGCCATTCATATCGGCGCAACACGTTCAACTCGGTAGGCGAGATGGCAGAAGGGGACGATTCGGCTGTGGAAGGTGCGGAAGATGGCGCCGAACAGGACGCCGGGCTGGCGAAACCCTATTTCGAAGTATTGTTCGTCGAGAACATGACCCCCGCCGAAGAAAACACATTGCGCGCCGGCCTGCGCGAGATGCGGCGCCCGGAGGACCGATTCGTTTACGAGGTCATTTCAGTTCCGACGTTCGAAGACGCCCTGATCGCCGTCCTGTTCAACTACAACATACAGGCATGCGTTATTCGCTATGGATTTTCTTTCCGCTCCCAAAATCATTTGGAGATTTTGCAGCGCTACCTTATCGGAATTGACGAATCCGAGGCGGAAGAGCAGCCCGACACGGACCGAGGGCCCATGCTGGGCGAGATGATGGCGGAATTGCGCCCCGAGTTGGATCTTTACCTGGTTACCGACATCGCGGTCGAAGAAATGGCCGGCACCGCGGATAAGTTCAGACGAATCTTCTATCGTCAGGAAGACTACCTGGAGCTTCACCTGGCGATTCTGAGCGGCATTGGGTCGCGCTACGAAACACCGTTTTTCAACGCACTGAAGGAATACAGCCGAAAGCCGACCGGCGTATTTCATGCTATGCCGATTTCCCGCGGTAAATCGCTGACCAAGTCCAAATGGATTCGCGACATGATGCAGTTTTACGGCATGAACATATTTCTCGCCGAGACGTCCGCCACCTCGGGTGGCCTCGATTCACTGCTGCAGCCCCATGGCCCGCTGAAGAAGGCCCAGGAACTGGCGGCGCGCGCCTTCGGCGCGCGCAGGACTTACTTCTCCACCAACGGTACATCCACGTCGAACAAAATCGTGGTCCAGGCGCTGATCAAGCCGGGAGACATAGTCCTGGTGGACCGCGATTGCCACAAGTCCCACCACTACGGACTGGTACTGGCCGGCGCACGGGTATCGTATCTCGATTCTTATCCGCTCGACGAGTTCTCCATGTACGGAGCGGTGCCAATCGCGGAGATCAAACGGCGTCTTTTACAGTACAAAAGATCCGGTCTGCTCGAGCGGGTCAAGCTGCTTCTTCTCACGAACTGCACCTTCGATGGTGTGGTGTACAACGTCGAACGGGTTATGGAGGAATGCCTCGCTATCAAACCTGACCTGATATTTCTGTGGGACGAGGCATGGTTTGCGTTCGCCGGCTTCCATCCGACTTATCGCAGGCGTACCGCTATGTTTTGCGCGCGCACCTTGATGCAGCGCTATCGAAGCGAACAATACCGGAACGCTTACGCTAAGTATGAGAAAACGCTGCAAAAGTTGGAGTCGAAGGACGACGATAAGGCTTGGATCGAAACCCGCCTGATGCCCAATCCAGACCAGGTCAGGATCCGGGTCTACGCCACGCAATCGACGCACAAGACTCTCACGTCCCTGCGGCAGGGTTCGATGATTCACGTGTACGATCAGGACTTCAGGCACAAGTCGGAGGAATCTTTTTCCGAGGCGTTCATGACCCACACGTCTACGTCTCCCAATTACCAGGTGCTCGCATCCCTGGACATCGGGCGCCGCCAGGTCGAGCTCGAAGGCTACGAGCTGGTGCAAAAACAGTTGGATCTTGCCATGGCCCTGCGCGAGCGTATAACCACCCACCCCGTACTGAGCCGTCATTTTCGAGTGCTCGTGGCCAGCGATCTCGTCCCGAAAGAGCATCGGCCTTCCGGCATCGATTCGTATTTCAATACGGACACCGGGTGGAGGAATCCCAACATGGAGGAAGCGTGGGCAAAAGACGACTTTGCCCTCGATCCAACCCGTATTACCTTATACATCGGCAAAACGGGGATAGACGGGGATACCTTCAAGAATCGCTACTTGATGGATAAATACGGTATTCAAATCAATAAGACCTCTCGTAACACCGTGCTGTTTATGACCAATATCGGCACCACCCGCAGCTCCGTTGCCTACCTCGTCGGCGTGCTGGTTAAAATCGCCGCTGAGTTGGAGCGGGAGTGGGACGACAGCAGTCCGCTCGAACGCCGCATCCTCGAGCAGCGCACCCGATCGCTGACAACGGACCTGCCCCCCCTGCCGGATTTCAGTCGATTTCACTCGATGTTCTGTTCCGGCAAAGACAGCGGCACACCGGACGGAGATATTCGTATGGCCTACTTCCTGGCCTATGATGAGCGCTTCTGCGATTACCTTCGGATTGACGACGGGTCCATCGATCGGGAGTTCGAGGCCGGGCGGGAAGTCGTCTCCGCCGGCTTTGTTATTCCTTACCCCCCGGGTTTTCCAATTCTCGTGCCCGGCCAGGTCGTGAGCCAGGAAATTTTGAAATTCATGCGCGCGCTCGACGTCAAAGAGATACACGGCTATCGAGTGGAGTTAGGGTTACGGGTGTTTCGAGAGGAAGCGCTCGTATCCGGAAGCGAAAGCCCGGTGAGAGTCATGGTCGCGGATATCGCGGCCGAAATCGCGCCCGCCACCGAAAATTAATCCATTAACGAGCTAACTCAAAGAGTATTCCCCGTGAAAAAACTTAAAAACATTTCCGACATACGTCGATTTTTCCATCGCAACGAAGCGCCGATCTACTTTATCAGCGCCACCAACTTCAACCTGCTTGGCATCAGTGAGTGGGTTCGCAACTTTCACTACATCAACTACATCGACTGCTTCGACGGCCGCCATCCCAGCGTGCTCGTCCCCAGCGAGGCGCCGCATCGTGAATTCGAGGGCATCGAGGACATCAACAACTACCTGCTGCAACATAAAGAAGTCGTCGATTTCATCGAGCAGCGCGGACCCGGCGGCAAGGCCGTGTTTCTGATGTTCAACGAGGAAACCGAAGCACTGTGCGCGGAGCTCGGGCTCGACGTGTGGTTCCCATCGGCGGAACTGCGCAGCCGCGTGGACAACAAGATCGAGACCGTGCGCATCGGCAACAAGGCCGGGGTTCCAAGCGTTCCAAACGTGCTGTCGAAGGTGGACGGATACACCCAGCTGCGAGAAGTGTCGAGCGAACTCGGCGAGCACCTGGTGCTGCAGGCGGCTTTTGGCGATTCGGGTAAAACAACCTGGTTCATTTCGAATGAGGACGACTATAAAAAATACGCCGAAGAAATCGAGCAAGAGGTGGAAGTCAAGATAATGAAGCGCGTCAACGTCCGCGGTTCCGCGATCGAGGCATGCACGACAAAGCGCGGCACGATCGTCGGTCCGCTGATGACGGAACTGGTGGGGTTCAAGGATCTCACGCCGTACAAAGGCGGCTGGTGCGGCAACGAGATCTTTGCCGACGCCTTTCCCCAGGCTGTCCGGGAAAGAGCGCAGGACTATACCTTCAAGTTCGGCGAGGCGCTTCGGGAAGAGGGCTATCGCGGCTATTTCGAACTCGACTTCCTCATCGACCAGGACAGCGGTGAGCTTTACCTGGGCGAGTTGAACCCCCGGGTGACGGGCGCGAGCACGATGACCAACAGCGCCGCGTTCGCGCATGCCGATGCGCCGTTGTTCCTGTTCCATCTGCTCGAATTCTCCGACGTGGATTTCGAGCTCGACGTCGAGGAGCTCAACGGCCGTTGGTCGGACTCCGACAATATCGATAGCTGGAGTCAGCTCGTACTCAAGTACACCGATGATCGCGTGGAGTGGGTGAGCGCCGCGCCGGAGTCGGGCATCTGGCACCTCGAAGACGACGGTCGCATGATCTATCGCCGATTCGATTACCACCGGCGCGGCATCGAAACCGAGCGCGAGGGATTTTATTTACGCATCGTCGGCGCCGGCGACTACTTCTACAAGGGAGCCGACCTCGGTATTTTGATCACGCGGGGCAGACTGATGAACGATGACTTCACTTTGAACGAACGCGCCCTGCGCTGGATACGCGACATACGCGGCTCTTACGGCTCACAGCCCCTCGACGAAGTCAAGCAAGAGAATGTGCCGATGAGCCTGGAGGCCGGCGCCTTCAAGATCCTGTAACGATCGCGGAGATGCGCCTGCGCTTCGAAGCGATAGCGGAATCCGAGCCGGGACCCAAGTGGCGGAGTCTGTTCGAGCATCACTGGTCGGCGTACAAGAAGTGGTTTCTGTCTGAGGGCGACGCCGAGCGCCCGAATTATCTGAAATCGCGGCGCATGCTCAGAAAACACATGCCCGAGCTGGTCTCGACCTACGAGCGCCTGGTGGATTTGGCGGGTGGCACGGATTTGGCCGCCCGTTTCCTTTCGTTGTATCGGCCGCCTTCGTATATTTCCGGCTGCTCGCAGGCGGTGTGGCCCGATACCCATCGGCCTCTTCTGGTCCGCAACTACGACTACAGTCCAATGTTGTGTGAAGGCACTCTGTTGCTCAGTTGCTGGAACGGCCGGCGCGTCATCGCGATGGGCGACTGCCTGTGGGGCGTGTTGGACGGGATGAACGATGCCGGACTCGCCGTTTCGCTCTCCTTCGGCGGCCGCCGCGTGGTCGGCGACGGTTTCGGCGTGCCCGTCATCCTTCGCTACGTCCTCGAGTTTTGCGAAACGGCGGATCAGGCGGTCGAGGTTCTGGAACGGGTTCCAACCCACATGTCGTACAACGTCACCGTTCTCGATCGCGCCGGCAGTTTTCGCACCGCCTTTCTGTCACCGGATCGATCGCCGGTGATTCGCCAGTTGCCGGTGGCGACCAACCACCAGGGCCATATCGAGTGGCACGCGCACGCCGAGGCCACGGCTTCTCTTCAGCGCGAGCGCTTCTTGTTCTTTCGCCTGGCCGACTCGGAAGAGACCGAGAGGGGTTTTATTCATTCGTTTCTGCGCAAACCGCTTTACTCCCGGGCTTACAGGCATGGCTTCGGCACCTTGTACACGACCGTGTACCGGCCTCAGGGGGGCGAGATGGAGCTGCTCTGGCCCGGGGCGGCCTGGCGGCAATCGTTCGAGGGATTCAAGGAACGCACGCAGCAGTTCCGCTACGAGACAGCGCGCGAAAAGCAGTCGTCAGAGAAACGGACCGTGTGAGCCCGGGTGCCGGTGCGAAGGTGCCGGCTGTTTGCTCAGTCCCTCACGACGAGCACCGATCGCTTGGTGTGCCGCACCACGCGCTCCGCGTTCGGCCCCAAGAGATAATCACTCAACTCCGGCCGGTGGGAAGCCATCACTATCAAATCCGCCCCGATTTGCTCCGCCACCGCCAGGATCTCTTTGTACGTCGTCCCCTCGACGACGATGTGCTGTGCCTCGATCTCCTTCGGGACGTGCGACGCCACGAATTCGTGCAGGCGCTTGACCGCTTCTTCACGGTGCTTCTGTTCGAATCCTTCCGGGAAATAGCTCCCCACGATTGACATGCCGAAGTCCGGTAACACGGTTACCACGTGAAGCCGCGAACCAAACTTGCGGCAGTGCTCCAGCGCCACCGGCAGCGCCTTACTCCAAGAACTCGCATGATTTAAATCAATCGGCAACAGTATGTCTTTATACACCGCAAACCTCCTTTAGGCCTCAACTGGTTTCTCTAACGACCCGCCAAGACCACCCCGACGGCGCTGCAGCAACACGATCAATCCCAGCAGTACGAGCGCCGGTATGAACATCAACTGCTTCCACGGCTGCGACGACGGCACCAGCACCCCGGTGATAATTTGATCAAACGCGAGCCCGGCCTTCTCCGCAACGCTGTCGAATGTCGCGTTGACAATCATGACCTGGCCATCGCTCTCGATGACTTCCAGGCCCGTGTTGACGAGGCGCTCCGCGCCATCCGTACCCTCCGGCACCGGCAGCACCGCGACAAAACTGCGCGGCTCACCCACATCGTTTACCCCGTCGATCTCCAGCCGAAGTTCTTCTCCTGGCTGCATGTCCGTCAACACCTGGGTCAATTCACCGGGTGGACTGCTTTCAAACGGTGGCACTATAAGATCCATCCAGAATCCCGGACGAAACAGGGTGAAGGCGATGAGCAGCAGGACAACAGTCTCGTACAGCCGGCTCCGCGTCATGAAGTAACCCTGCAGAGCGGCGGTAAACACCAAGATACCGATGGTCGATATGATGAAAACGAATATGCCCTCGACCCAACCGACATCGATCAGCAGCAAGTCGGTGTTGAATATGAACAGAAACGGCAGTATCGCCGTACGCAGGCTGTAGAAGAAGGCCACGAAGCCGGTCTTGATCGGATCGCCGTCCGAAACCGCCGCGGCAGCGAATGAAGCCAGCCCGACGGGAGGCGTTACATCCGCCATGATGCCGAAATAAAACACGAACAGATGCACCGCGATCAAAGGCACGATCAGCCCGGATTGCTCGCCAAGGCTCACTATGACGGGAGCCAGCAGAGAGGAAACGACGATGTAGTTGGCGGTGGTCGGCAGGCCCATGCCGAGGATCAGGCTCAGCACGGCGGTAAGGATGAGCATCAGCAGCAGATTGCCCTGGGACAATACTTCCACCACGTCCGCCAGTACCGCGCCGACACCTGTTTGGGACACGGCGCCCACGATTACACCGGCCGTGGCCGTCGCGATGCCGATACCGATCATGTTCCTGGCGCCGGCGATCAAGCCGTCGATCAGGTCCTGGAATCCCTGCATCATCGCCGTGCCGATCTGATCCTTGCGCCCGCGGAACATCGCGATCAGGGGCCTTTGCGTAAGCAGAATAAAAATCATCAAGGCACTGGCCCAGAAAGCCGATAGACCCGGTGACAGCCGCTCCACCATCAGGCACCACACCAGCACGACAACGGGCAGTATGAAGTGCAAACCGGATTTGACAGTCGGTCCCACCTCCGGCAGGCTTACGACGGGCGATTTGGGGTCATCCATCTCCAAGTCCGGGTAACGCGCGCAGATCTTTATCAGGTAGACATAGACCAGGGCGAGAATGGCCGCGATGATCCACGACGCGGCGTCGCCAAACGCCGGTTTCATCCAACCGACACCATAATAGACGATTGCGGCGACAGCCGCGGTGCCGATGAAGCCCAACAGCACTCCCATGATTTTCCGCTGCCAAGACTTGGCGACGCCCGGCCTGGGCAGGCCTCGCATGTTTGCCTTCAGGGCTTCGAGATGGACGATGTAGACGAGCGCGATATAGGAGATGAGCGCCGGAACAAATGCGTGGGTCACGACTTCGAAATACGTGATCCCTACGTACTCCACCATGAGGAATGCGGCGGCACCCATTACCGGCGGCATGATCTGGCCATTGACCGACGAGGCGACCTCAACCGCACCGGATTTCTCCGCCGAAAATCCAACCCGCTTCATCATCGGTATGGTGAAAGTGCCCGTGGTAACGACATTGGCGATCGACGAACCCGAAATCAGGCCGGTCATCGCCGAAGAAACCACGGCCGCCTTGGCGGGCCCGCCGCGCATATGACCCAGCATGGAAAAGGCCAGTTTTATGAAATAATTGCCGGCTCCGGCCTTGTCCAGCATGGCGCCGAAAAGCACGAACAGAAAGACGAAGCTCGTCGACACCCCCAACGCGATGCCGAAAACGCCCTCGGTCGTTATCCACTGATGGTTGGCGACGGCGCTCAGCTCCTGACCTTGATGAGCGATGATGTTCGGCATGTAGGGACCGGCGAACGTGTACACCAGAAAGACCAGGGCAACCGCCATCAACGGCGGCCCCAGCGCCCTTCGGGTCGCCTCCAGCAGCAGCACCATGCCGATGCTGGCCACGATGATATCCTGCGTGATCGGAGCGCCGGGCCGCGCCGACAGCTGCTCGTAAAACAAGAATATATAGGCGGCGCAGAACGCCGCAACCCCGGCCATCACCCAGTCCTGTATCGGAATTCGATCCCTCGGTGATCGTTTCAGCGCCGGATAGGCCAGAAAAGCGAGAAATATGGCAAACGCGAGGTGTATCGACCGGGACTGCGTGTCATTGAAAACACCGAAACCGACGATGAACGGCAACGGTGAGGCGATCCAAAGTTGAAACAGCGACCATGCCGCGGCCACGGAGAGGATAATTTTCCCGGGCATCCCCTCCGGTGTCCTGGCGCCGGTATCGACTTGTGCGACAAGGTCCTGCAGTTCGTCGTCAGATTTCGACTCTAGGGTTTCTTGCTCGTCGCTTATCTCGTTTTTTTGCATTGAGAACCTCGTCTTCGTTAGTTCGGCGTGGCCCGGCATGAGC
>CAMYOI010000129.1:0-10082 GCA_947259955.1 uncultured Gammaproteobacteria bacterium | reverse complement strand
GTAGACCCTTTTCCTTGAAATAACGCATCGCGCCGTCATGAAGCGGAGCCGACAGTCCCTCTCTGACCATCACCTCCGGCGTGAGAACCGAAAAAGCGGGGTGAACTTTCTTGAATTCCGCCATGTTATCGAACACGGCCTTGACCACTTCGTACACCACATCGGCATCCACCTCGGCGCTGCTCACCAACGTTGCCCTGACGCCGAATGTGGTAACAGCTTCGGGATTCGCTGCGTACAATCCCCCCGGGATCTTCACATAGGAGTAGAACGGGTACTCCGACACAAGCTCGTCGATAGTTGCGTCTTCGACGTTGACGATAGCGGCGTCGCACAGGTCGGTTGCCTGTTTGACCGAGGGATTGGGGTGACCCACGGTATAGACCATGGCCTGCACCCGATCGTGGCAAAGAGCGAGGGACTGCTGCGAAGCAGGCAGTTCATTGGCCAGCGCGAAACTGTCCTTGTCCCAACCTTTCGCCGCCATTACCAGTTCCATTGTCGCCCGTTGACCGGAGCCCGGGTTGCCGATGTTGACCCGTTTTCCCTCGAGGTCACCCAAAACGGAGATGCCGGCGTCCCGCCGCGCCACCAACGTAAACGGCTCACCGTGCACGGAGAACACGGAACGAAGATTTTCATCGGCGCCTGCGTCAGCGAACCGGGAAGTTCCCGTGTAGGCAAAGTGATGCCAGTCGGACTGCGCTATGCCAAAGTCCAGATCCCCAGCGCGGACGCTCTCCAGGTTCGAGATAGACCCGGCCGTGGGCGGCGCCGCACAGGTCAGACCGTGGCGGTCGGTATCTCTATTGATTAACCTGCAGATCGCCCGTCCAGCCTGGATATACACGCCGGATCGACTGCCGGTGCCGACAAATATTTCCTCGGCCCGTACCGTCTCTCCGGCAAATCCGCCAACGGTGGCAAGCGCCAATAATAGAGGGCCGATGCGGCTCCATATGTATGGCACTGCCCGCCGGCGCCTGGCTCCCGTGACCATGGCTTACATATAACCCTTTTCCTTGAAATACTTGGCGGCGCCGTCATGCAGCGGCACGCTCAGCCCGTCCTTTGTCATCTTCTGAGGGTCAAGGGTGGTGAACGCGGGATGCAGCTTTTTGAACAGGTCAAAATTGTCGAATACCGCCTTGACTACGTGGTAAATGGTATCCTCGTCCGTGGCGGTCGACGACACGAAGGTCGCGGCTACGCCAAAGGTTTCGGTGTCACCGTCGCTTCCAGTATACATCCCGCCCGGTATGCTCGCTTTTGCGTAGTATGGATTGTTCGCCACCAGATCGTCGATCTCGGGGCCGGTAACCGGAACCAGCACCGATTCGCATGAAGTGGTTGCCTCCTTGATCGATCCACTTGGGTGCCCGACCACGAACACCATCGCGTCGATCTTATTGTCGCACAGCGCCTGTGCCTGCTCGGCCGATTTCAGCTCCGACGCCAGCTTGAAGTCATCCATGCTCCAACCCTTCGCTTGCATGATTACTTCCATGGTACCGCGGCTGCCTGAGCCGGGATCGCCAATATTGACCCGCTTGCCCTTGAGGTCATCGAAGGTCGCGATGTTGGCGTCTTTCCTGGCGACGATGGTAAAGGGCTCGAGGTGCACGGAGAACACCGCGCGCAGGTCTTTGTTCTCCCCCTGGTCTTCGAACTTGCTGGTGCCGTTGTAGGCGTGATACTGCCAATCCGACTGCGCAACGCCCATGTTCTGCTGGCCCGCCTTGATCGCATTGAGATTGGCGACGGAACCGCCGGTGGACGGCGCCGTACACTTTATGCCGTGTTCCTGCTGACCCCGGTTGACCAGCTTGCATATCGACTGGCCTACGACGTAGTAAACGCCGGTCTGGCCGCCGGTTCCTATGGTCACGAATTTCTGTTCGGCGGAAACCGTGCCCACCCATCCGATGGTCAACGATGCGATCACGGTGATCAAGGCAAAAAGTTTGTTTCTCATTATTTCATCCTCCAACGCTAACAGTTTATACTTCGCAGCCGGCTTCGTTCCTGGGTAAATGGGGCGTCGCAAGCGAACCAATCCAAGACATCCACTACCAGCCAAATGGTAAAAATATCGTGGTCATACTTGCGTTGACCCCGACGTTTGTAAAGCACTCATTCGGAAAGTTCAGTTGACGATTCTTGCAACTATATTTCCAAATCAGGTTGGATATTTGCACTACGTTCAAGATGCTCGTTCGTGCAAATGACCCCTCGAATCTCGAGTTACCGTCATATTTGCGCCGTCTGTGTCGAAAAGATTGCATGATGAAGTTGTAAACACTAGGATTGATCCAAGCGCAGTGGAGCATCGTCAAGGCCTGCTTCAGAAATGCGTCCGCCCTGAAAATTTTGGAGACGAATCGTGGTTCCCTTCGGCATCGCAGGCGTACAAATGAGTGTTTCAATAGACGGCGACAATCTCGATGCCATGGAGCATCGCATTGCCGCCATAGTGCACAGGTTTCCCTGGGTTCAAATGGTGGTATTCAGTGAACTCTCAGCACTGGGGCCCATGCCAACCAATGCCCAGACCCTGCCAGGACCCACAGAACATCGGTTTTGTGAAATGGCCGCACGACACGGCATATGGCTGCTGCCGGGATCGATATTCGAAACCCTCCACGGCCATTTGTTCAACACCGCATCGGTCATCGATCCGGGCGGCCACGTGGTGGGGCGCTACCGCAAGATGTTTCCTTTTCGCCCTTACGAAATCGGTGTCGAATCCGGGGAAGAGTTCCTGGTTTTCGACGTCCCGGACGCCGGCAGGTTCGGGGTGTCGATCTGCTACGACATGTGGTTTCCCGAAACCAGCCGGACGCTCGCCGCCATGGGTGCGGAGGTGATACTCCACCCAACCATGACGGACACCATCGATCGCGACGTGGAACTGTCGATCGCCCGGGCAAATGCCGCGATCAACCAATGCTATTTCTTCGACATAAACGGCGTAGGCGAATGCGGCAACGGCCATTCCATCATAGTTGGCCCATCGGGTTATGTGATCCACAAAGCCGGCAGCGGAGAAGAAGTCATGCCGGTGGAGATTCACCTCGGGCGCGTGCGCCGGGACCGAAAGGTGGGTATACGCGGTTTGGGACAGCCGCTGAAAAGTTTCCGGGACCGGCGCGTCGACTTCAAGATTTATCGGCCGGAAGAATTCGACCACGGCTATCTGCACAGCCTGGGACCGTTGGCCAAACTCACCCGGCCCGACCGTACGCCGGCTGCCACCGACGCGCAGGGTACGGAGGTGCATCTTGGTGTCGTACACAAAGGAGAATAATCTCACCCATCGCCGCAGGTGAAAGTGCCCGGTAATCCGCGCACCGCGGATATCGAACATAACCTCGCCGCAGCCGCAGAGCCGCTGATAGCGGCCATCGGCCAGGCGGATTTCTACCAGCACCTCGCCTGTTTCGTGCGCCACCGCGCAGCCAGCGACAGCCTGGTGATCCTGGCCTATCACTACCACTTCGCGCCCCAGGTGCTGTTCGACGATCTCGATCCTCGCGACGGGGAAGCCCTGTACGGCCAGTACTTCAAAGGCGGTTACCTTTTGAGCCCGTTCTACCTGTGCTGGCGCGCAACGCCCCAGGACAGTGCCCTGCACCGGCTAAAGGAAATAGCACCGCAAGGATTTTTCGACAGCATCTACTATACCGACTACTATGTTCGCTCCGGTCTGGTCGATGAATTGGGTTTCGTCGTTCCAACCGGCGGCGACTCGGCCGTACTCGTCTCACTGGGGCGCACTGAACAGCTTCCGCCCTACTCGACCGAAGAATGTCGGCGACTCGACGTGGTGAAACCCATCGTCAGCGGTTGCGTCAAACGCCATTGGATCATTATCGCCTCAGCGTCGGAGGCGCGATCGAAAAAACACCTCACCGACGCTCTGGCACTGTTTGGATCAGCGCTGCTGACCGAGCGGGAACAGACCGTGGTGCAACTTATGCTGCGCGGCCATTCATCGAAATCCTGCGCGCGCGAGCTCGGCATCTCGCCGACTACCGAACGGGTGCATCGCCGCAACATTTACGCCAAATTGGGCATTTCGTCCCAGGCCGAGCTGTTCACTCTCTTCTTCGAGACGCTCGCCGCGGAAGATGTGTCCCCGGAAACGGATCCCCTCGTGGGGCAGGGGCAGTCCTCCGGCTGACCCACCGTATACTGCAATTGCAGTATTGCCCCGCCTGCTCCTCAGGCCTAACCTGAGCGCTGGACACATCAAGTGAGGTCAGGATTTTGGCTTACGCAGAACGTCACGAGGATGCCACCGCCATTCAAGACCCGAGGCTGTTGAAGAATGATTGCTACCTAGACGGCGTCTGGTCCGCAGCAGACAGCGGCAGTCGATTTGACGTTACCAACCCAGCGAACGGCGCGGTGATCGAATCGGTGCCCGACATGGGCGAGGCGGAGACGAGGCGCGCAGTCGCGGCCGCCAATGCCGCGTGGCCGGATTGGCGAGCGAAAACTGCCAAACAGCGCGCCGTTATCTTACGCCAGTGGTTCGAGCAGATCATGGCCAACCAGGAAGACCTGGCGTGGTTGATGACGTTGGAACAGGGCAAACCGCTGGCCGAAGCCAGGGGCGAAGTGGCTTATGGGGCATCGTTCGTGGAGTGGTTTGCCGAGGAGGCCAAGCGCGTCTACGGCGATACCATCCCAGCCCCGTTTTCCGACCGCCGCTACGTCGTTATCAAGCAGTCCATCGGCGTGGTGGCGGCGGTCACGCCGTGGAATTTTCCGATCGCCATGATTACCCGCAAGTGCGCACCGGCGCTTGCCGCCGGCTGCCCGGTCGTGGTCAAGCCCGCGGCCCTGACGCCGCTTTGCGCTTTGGCGCTGGCTGAACTTGCCGAGCGTGCCGGCGTGCCGAAGGGCGTATTCAACGTGATCACGTCGGCATCAGGAGCAACCATCGGCCGCGAGCTGACCCGCAACCCGCTGGTGCGCAAACTCTCGTTTACCGGCTCTACCGAAGTCGGCAAAGTTTTGATCCGCGAGTGCGCGGATACGGTGAAGAAGGTCTCCATGGAACTTGGCGGTAATGCGCCATTCATCGTATTCGACGACGCTGACCTGGATGCCGCGGTGGCCGGCGCGATGGCCTCGAAATACCGCAACACCGGTCAGACCTGCGTGTGCGTCAACCGTTTTCTAGTCCAAGACGGCGTCTATGACGCGTTCTGCGAAAAGCTTGAGGCCGAAGTGGCCAAACTCAAAGTGGGTGATGGTCGCGTCGAAGGCAATAACCAGGGTCCACTCATCAACGAGGCGGCCGTCGAAAAAGTGGAACAACACATCGATGACGCTCTCACCAAGGGGGCTCGACTGGTCTGCGGCGGCAAGCGCCACGGCCTGGGCGGCACATTTTTCGAGCCTACCGTCCTAGCCGATGTAACCCCGGGGATGGCTGTCGCGCGCGAGGAGACATTCGGGCCCGGTGCGCCGCTGTTTCGTTTCCAAGACGAGGCCGAAGCCATAGTGATGGCCAACGATACCGAGTTCGGATTGGCCGCGTATTTCTATAGCCGCGACATAGGGCGGATCTGGCGCGTCGGTGAGGCCCTCGAGTATGGCATGGTCGGCATAAACGAAGGCATTATTTCCACCGAAGTCGCGCCGTTCGGCGGCGTCAAGGAATCCGGCCTGGGCCGCGAGGGATCCAAATACGGCATCGATGAATTCGTTGAAATCAAATACATGTGCATGGGCGGCCTGGACCGCTGAGCAACAGGAGAAATAACATGACTCTATCCGCACTTACCCGCGCCGAGGCGGCCCCGAAGACCAACGCCGGATTGCAGCAGCGCAAAGACGCGGCCATCGCCCGCGGCATGGGAAATCTGGCCCCGGTTTACGTCGATCGAGCCCTCAACTCCGAGGTCTGGGACGTCGAGGGCAATCGCTACATCGATTTCGGATCGGGCATCGCGGTGGTAAACACGGGTCACGGCCACCCCAAGGTAAAAGCGGCCGTCCAGGCGCAGCTCGATCGTTTCAGCCACACCTGCCTGATGGTCAGTCCTTACGAATCGGCCGTGGAGCTGGCTGAACGTTTGAACGCCCTAGTCCCCATCGAGGACGCCAAGTCGATGTTCGTCACCACCGGGGCCGAGGCGGTGGAAAACGCGGTCAAGATGGCACGCGCCTATACCGGGCGTCCGGGCGTCATCGCTTTCAGCGGCGGGTTTCACGGGCGCACCAATATGTGCATGGGCCTGACCGGAAAAGTCGCGCCCTACAAGGCCGGGTTCGGCCCCTTTCCCGGCGAGATCTATCACGTCCCCTTCCCGATCGCGTATCACGGCATTTCGGCCGCGGATTCACTCCAGGCGCTGGACGCCTTGTTCAGGGTTGACGTCGAGCCGGAACGCGTCGCCGCGATCATTATCGAACCGGTTCAGGGCGAAGGTGGTTTCTATCCCGTGCCGAGAGGTTTCATCGCCGAGTTGAGGCGCATCTGTGACCGGCACGGTATGTTGCTGATCTGTGATGAGATTCAGACCGGGTTCGCTCGAACGGGCAGGATGTTCGCGATCGAATACGACGAGGCGAAGCCGGACATCATGACCGTGGCGAAAGGCATAGCGGGCGGTTTTCCAATTGCCGCGGTGGTCGCGAAAGCCCCCATCATGGACGCGCCGAATCCGGGTGGGCTGGGCGGTACTTATGCTGGTTCCCCCTTAGGCTGCGCGGCGGCCCTCGCCGTGCTCGATGTGGTCGAAGAGGAAAGGCTCGCTGAGCGGGCCATCGATATCGGCGACACAATCACGGCACGGTTAAAGAAAATGCAGCACCAACATCCAGACCGAATAGGCGACATCCGCAACAAAGGCGCCATGGTCGCCCTGGAGTTGGTAAAAAACGGCAGTCCGGACGAACCCGACGCCGACCTGGCCAAAGCGATCGTAGCGGAATCGGCAAAGCACGGATTGATTCTGCTTTCTTGCGGGATTCGCGGCAACGTCATACGCATTCTCACCCCCCTCACCATCGAGGACCAGATACTGCAGGAGGGCTTGACGATTTTTAGCGAGGTTTTTGAACGGCTGGTGTGATTTGGTAGCGAAATTAATCGCGAATGCGACATCGCTTCCTGTGTAGTAATGACAGAAAAATTAAAGCCTTCGCGTCAGGGCCGTTAGAAGACGTCCGGTCGATTGTGCGTGCAAGCTGGATAGATACAGCCCGCGAGCAGATCGAACAGGTCAAATGAAATCCGGCCAACCCGGTACGGACATCGACGCTTTATTGGCGTCTTTGTATCGACTGTACGGGCAAGTCGTGACGGCTTTGCTCAAGCAACGTCTGCAAAGACGCGGCACGCGCGAGAGCGTGGCGATCGCGAAGCGGTTGATCGATCATATCGAACAAGCCGCGGCATCTGCGATACCGAGAGACGCCGACACGATAGACCGACCCGCCCACCATCGGGACCTGGCAAATCCGCGGTCCGCCTTAACCGAGACCGAGCCGGGGATTACCTCGTCTGACCGCTGGGGTTCTTCGTCGACCGAGACCTCCGCCCATTTCACCTACACCGGCGCGGCAGTGGACATCGGTGTGGCGGAAAAGCTGCAGGCCGCAACGATCGGGCACATCAAGGCCGCGCTCAGAATGTCACGGCAAGGTGAACTTGTGGGCGCGAGGTTGCGCGCCGTGCTCGCTGAAATCGCGCTGGAGACTGCGAGCGAATACATGGGAAAAGAGGAATTTCAACTTGGGCGCGAGGTTGCGCGCCGTGCTCGCTGAAATCGCGCTGGAGACTGCGAGCGAATACATGGGAAAAGAGGAATTTCAACTGTTCAAAGCGCGCGTTGAACATCGACTGGAACAGCTTTGAGAGCTTTATCTGTGCCAAACCAAATGAACCGCACAGCGGATGTGACTTTTCGCTAGGAACTCCCGGTCTAATCGACGTATTGAACACCGTGTCTTCAACACGGGGTTCCGTATTCCTCAATCCAATACTCTCAATTAGGAGACTCCTAAAGTGAAAATTTCAATGACTCAATCGACGTGCGCACTGATTTTAGCGTCCAGCCTCATTGTCTCGGCGCCGGTGACGCGGGCGGACAGTCATGGCGAAGGCGAGCCTGCTCCCGTTACCGCAGCAGAATTCGAACCCGGCACCTATGTCCAGAAAGCCGTGACCATGCTGGAGGGACAAATGGGCGATTCGGCGGACAAACGCGTCCCGAAAAAGCTGCTCAAGGCCGCGAAATGCGTCGCCATATTCCCCCAGATCGGCCAGGTCGGGCTCGGCATTGGCGGTAAATTCGGACGCGGCATGGTCAGCTGCCGTGGCGAAGACGGAAGCTTTGGCGCGCCCCTGTTTACGCGCCTGTCCAGTCTCACCTTCGGCGCCCAGATCGGGGCACAACAGGTGTCGTTATTGATGCTCATCATGTCCGACAAGGGCTTGGAAACATTGCTCAATGGTAAACCTATCGTGGGCGCCGAAGCCGGAATCTCGGCCGGGCCTGTGGGCCGTGAAGCCGGCGTCGATTTGGACGTTTTTCTTCAAAGCCCGATCGTTTCTTATTCACGCAGTCAGGGATTGTTCGCCGGCGCCGTGCTGGAAGGCGCCGTGATTTTTCGTGCAAAGCAGGTGAACAAGGAGTTGTATGGTGATTTCGAAACTACGGATGAGCTTTTGTTCAAGCGTCGGGAGGTTCCGGAGCGTGTACGCGCCCTGGGCGAGGCTTTGGATAAGTATACTGAAAGTTGATCACACGGCACCTGGTACACCGATTTTTTCCCGCGGTGCGGGCCTGCCGATTGCTTAAAATCGGTCATTGACATCCCGGTGAAGCAGTACGGTGATTTCCGCGCCCGTTCGCGCTAAACTGCCAGAGGGATCTTGAGCTCAAGCGATCGCTAGCGGGAGGCTCGGCTCATTGGAGTTGGACCTAATTGGTGAACATTCAAGTCTCGGCGCACTCCGTTGCCGCGGATCGCGCCGAGACTGCTGGCAGTCGCTGCAGATGCCGGTGAAATCGGGGTCCGGAGGAGGATGACGTTGAATACAGACGCGTCCCGGCGTGCCGTCTGGCACACCGAGGACGCCAGGGGTGCAGTTTCGGCGCTGCTGTCGGACGCCCGGCAGGGATTGAGCTCAGCGGCCGCCGCGCAGCGCCTGGCAGAACACGGCCCCAATCGCTTGAGCGAGCACCGCGGAACGCCAGCCTGGAAACGCTTTCTACTACAGTTCAACCAGGCCCTGGTATATATCCTGCTCGTTTCCGCCGTGGTGACGCTGGCGCTGCAGGAATACGTGGACTCGGGGGTAATTTTCGGCGTAGTCGTGCTCAACGCGATCGTCGGGTTCATTCAGGAATCTAAAGCGGCGCAGGCCATCGAGGCGCTCTCCCGCGTGATGATTTCGGAAGCCACCGTGATTCGTGACGGCCGGCGACAGGAAATAGCCGCCGCCGAGCTTGTGCCCGGTGATATCGTAAGTTTGGAGTCCGGAGACCGGGTGCCCGCGGATCTGCGACTGTTGAGAGTGCGGGAACTGCAAGTCGAGGAAGCCGCGCTGACCGGCGAGTCACTACCCGTTCAGAAGCAGGTGGAAGCCCTGCCGGCGGACACGGTGGTCAACGATCGGAACAACATGGCATTCGCCTCGACCCTGGTGACCTACGGTCAGGCCACTGGCCTGGTGGTGGAGACGGGGCAGTATACCGAGATCGGAAAGATCTCCCAAATGATTTCCGAGGCAGAGGTGCTGGCTACCCCGCTCACGCGGAAGATCCACAAGTTCAGCGGCGTGCTGCTTTACGTCATTTTAGGCCTCTCCGCGATGACCTTTGTACTTGGCTACCTCAGGGGCATGCCGGCGGTGGAGGTATTCATGGCCGCCGTGGCTCTCGCGGTCGCCGCCATTCCCGAGGGCCTGCCCGCCGCCCTCACCGTGACCCTGGCCATCGGAGTCAATCGTATGGCTAAACGCCACGCCATCATCCGCAAGCTCCCCGCAGTGGAGGCGCTGGGCAGCACCACCGTGATCTGCTCCGATAAAACGGGCACCCTGACCTGCAACGCCA
>CAMYOI010000128.1 GCA_947259955.1 uncultured Gammaproteobacteria bacterium | reverse complement strand
TCCTTCTATGCCGACGCCCGCGACCGACCAGTCTGCTGCCTTGTAGTTCTTGCCATCAATCTCAACCACCAACGGGAGGTTTACCCGGTGGGCTTTGCGGAGGTAATTGAGTTCGCTTACGGCGGCGGACATGGGCGTCTATACTTTTTTCCTGTTTCCAGCAAGATGTTCAGTCAGTGTTCAAATTCGGCAAAGTAAACAAAAGCGGATTGCTGCCGTTAATAGGCGCAACCGACGCACTGCCATTGAAGGGCATCTTGTGATTCATTGCGTTTACCCTGTTCCAGATGGCACTCAATCTGGACTCTTCGTCAGCTAATGACTACCGTTTATAGGTTAAAGTATAGTCTTAAATCTCACGGTAACTAGTTGATTCGCGGGTGCGCTGGCGCTGAACCGGCTGATCGCCGACGCATTAATTTCTCCGGGCCAGCCAGGGCGAAGATTTTTCGCTGCGGGACCTGATTTCGTTCGCATTTTCCATGATCAGCGCTACACTTTTTAATAGGTGGAGAAGCTATGAAAAAAAACCCAAATTCTTCGGCCTTGGGGGCGCGTCGGGGTCCGAATTCCCAGGCGGACATAGAGAGAACCGCCCGAATCGCAGGGCTCCGAGATTTCCACACGCCCACGCTGGAGGCGGTGGAAAAAAGACGGTTGCAGCTCTGGATCACCGCCCTGCTGCTCCTGGTTTCGGTCTCGGTCGTGCTGGTATTCATCACCCTGGGGCTCAGCGAGTTCGAGTCCGACTGGTTTCGTCCAGAGTTGCTGCAGGTCGCTCTGCTGCTGCTGGTCTTCCTGTTCAGCGGCTATGCCCTGGAAAAGGAGATGCAGCTGAGACGTCTGACCAAGCTGCTGGTGTCGGAGCGGGTGTTGACGGCTTCACTTACCAACCGGCTCCGCGAGATCAGCTTTCTTCTCAAGGCGGGTAAGGCGTTAAACCTGAATCTGGATCTTCAAGGTGTGCTCGATACCATCAGCCGATGTGCCCACGATCTGCTCGAGTGCCGGGAGTCGTCGATCATGATGGTTCAGGCGGACGACCAGCTTCGCGGCGTGACCGGGAACACGAACCATACCGTACGGTTTGGAGAAGGGTTGGCGGGTCGGGTAGCGAACTCGCGGGAGCCGCTGCTCGCCTCGGAAACGCTCACCGATGCCAAGGGCAATTCGCCGGAATCGTCGTCGAACACCATGTGCGTACCGCTGATTCATCGTGAAACATTGCTCGGTGTACTGCAGGTGGACGCCACCGTTGAACATCCGTATACGCAGCACGACCTGCGCGCCCTCAGCCTGTTTGCCGAGCAGGCCGCTTCGGCCATCGCCAACGCCCAGCTGTACGAGGAGCAGCGGCTCACCGCGTCACGAAGCGCTTATCAAGCGCTGCACGACACGCTGACCACGCTTCCAAACCGCTTCTATTTTCTCGATCACCTGGAGCAGGGGATTTCCCGTCAGCGGCAGGGCGGAAAGAAGGTGGCCTTGTTGTTCGTTGATGTCGACGATTTCAAATCGATCAACGACAATCTGGGACATTTCGCGGGTGATGAAGTCCTGGTTGAGCTTGGCCGGCGCATGCGAAGTTGTCTGCGCACGACGGACACGGCGGCGCGTTTAGGCGGCGATGAGTTTGCCATCATGATCGAAGGCATTCGCTCCTCCGCGGACGTAGCTTGCACGGCCGAACGCCTGCACAAGAAGCTGTCGGAGCCTTACGTAACCAGTGTTCGGGAGAAAACGGTCAAGCTGACCATCAGCGTCGGCATCGCGCTGGAGGGACTTGAGTCCAAGACGGGCACTGATCTTTTGCGCAACGCGAACACGGCGATGCGAATAGCCAAGCGGTCGGGCAAAGCCAGGACCGTTGTGTTCAAGCAAAACTTGGATGCAGATACCCGTGATCATTCCGATCTCGAGGCCGAATTATGGCGGGCGCTGGAACAACAAGAATTCGAACTGGCCTTTCAGCCGATTTTCTCTCTCGACAGCGGACGCATCACGGCGCTTGAGGCCCTGATACGCTGGCGGCATCCAAAACGAGGCATGTTGCCGGCCAGCGCGTTTGTGCCCATCGCCGAGCAGTCCGGCTCGATTTCGGATATAGACCATTGGGTGTTCGACGAGGCTTGTAGAACTCTTCAGGAACTCACGGTGCCCCGAAACGACTGGAGTTTGGACTTGCATCTGAACGTGTTGCCGTCGCGGCTGAGTGATCCGAAGATCACTGCGGACCTGCAGAACGCTATACAGACCTCCGGCATCCAGCCTAAGCGAGTCGTGCTGGAAGTCTCGGAAAGCGCGGCGTTCACCGCAATTAATGATTCCCGTTCGGTGATGCACACGTTTAAGTCGCTTGGGGTCCGGCTGGCGCTTGACGATTTCGGCACCGGCTACTCGTCTCTCACCTACCTCAATCGCTTCCCGGTGGACGTGATCAAGATACACCCGCTATTCGTCTCCGGACTCACCGAGGCTGCGGTGGAGACCGACCTTGCCAAAGCGATCGTCAGCCTGGGTTTGAGCTTGAATCTTTCGGTTATCGCCCAGGGGGTCGAGCGCACCGACCAACTGATGCGCCTGCGGGAAATGAAATGCCCGTATGCCCAGGGCGTTATCCTTTCCGAACCAATACCGTTAACGTCACTAGAGCAGCTGTTGCGGTCTCCAGACCCGGTGCCCAGCCTGCGCGCCCAACTGAGCACCGTTGCGTGATGACGCTCCGAGTATTCGGCACGGCTCATTGAACGGATGGAGGATATTGACACCTCGTCTAATTGAAGCCCGGGGCGACCCTTGGCAGAGGGTCCTCAACGTGGGAGCATAAGAAGAACAAAAGAAACGCACCCGGATGTTTGGTCAGGTTTCGTCATTGAAAGATCATAGCTTTGGCTTTGCAGTAACTGCGTTAGGTGTCCTTTTTTTGTGTCCGGACGCCTTGCTCGTTCGGCTGATTCAGGGCGAAGGCGGCGGCGGCTGGACCATCGCATTCTGGAGAGGATTGTTGACGGGTTTCGGGCTCGTTGTGATCTATGCTGTGATCGAAGGCCCCGGTGCAATGCGGCGCTTTCTTTATGTTGATCGATGGGTGGTGATCGCCAGCATCACAATGGCAGTCCAGGCATTGGCATTCATTCTTTCGATTACGAATACGGCGGTAGCCAATACCCTGATCATAATAGCCACCTCGCCTTTGTTCACGGCATTGTTCTCCTGGATCTTGCTAATGAGAAGCGGTCATCTGCTGGGCGACCTGCTCGCTCTGGTCACTGCAACGGGTTTAGGCATCACGTTCGTGATTATCCGCCACCGAAAATCCGTGAACATGATGCCAGCGATGTCCATGGGAAAGCTGTTGTCCGCGGTTGCGGCGATTCCGCTGGCGGCGCCCCTGGCGATGACCGACTTGGGACTGGGTCTGATGATGTTCCTGGGTCTCGTTCTTTTACCGGTATCTTTCGCTTTGATTACATTGGGACCTCGATATATCCCGGCACCGGAGGTCAGCCTGCTCATGCTGCTGGAAACGGTGCTCGCGCCGATTCTGGTTTGGTTGGCCTTAGGAGAGGCGGCAACCAGGGAAACGGTAGTCGGGGGGGGCGTTGTATTGTCGGCTTTGATTGCAAACTCCGTGCTGACCCTAACGTCCACCGGACGGCATGCGAAGCAGACCGATTGACCATGGTGCCCATGGGCCCCATGGCGCACGCCCTCAAGGTGAGGTAATCCCCATCCGACAGCCGCGGTGCCCCGGTTCGTTCGTGATTATTTTTGCCTCGCGTCGGCAATGATCACGTCACTGGCTTTTTCACTGATCATATACACCGAAGTCACAATGAAGAAACCGGGAATTTTGGGAAATACCGATGCGTCGACGATGCGCAGGTTTTGCGTGCCATGGACCCGAAAATTACTGTCGACTACCGCCATCGCGTCGCTATCGGGGCCCATTTTGCAGGAACAAGAAGCATGGTGACCCCACGCATTGTCTCTAACAAACTGCCGAATCTCTTCGTCCGTTTCAACATCCCGTCCGGGCAGCATTTCGTATTCCACTATGTCTTTGTTTCGAGCCAGGATTCTGCGTACGGTTTTTACGCCTGACACTACGGAATCCAAATCTTTGTCCGCACCGTCGGTAAAGTAATTGAAGTTGATATCGGGCGCATCACGCGGATCACCGGATTTCAAGGTCACGCGCCCGGCATTGTTCTCAGTATGCGCCTTTAGAATAGCCCACGTAAAAGTTTTGTTTTCGAGGATTTTCCTGGAATATCCCGGATAGTAGCCTTTGAAGTTTCCCAGAATTCCAAACATAAACAAATCCGGATCCGGACGTTCTGGAAAAGAACGTTTCATTATCGCGATAACCGCTCCATTCGTAGTGTAAGGGCCCTTTCCATTCAACCACTCACTGAACTGCGGGTCGGCGCTTTCGTTGTCCGCCGGCGCATGAAACTTCATGCCCTCTAATACCGACAGCCGTTTCCGTAACCTGGAAACCACACACACCTCGTACCGGTCCTGCAGATTTTCGCCAACCCCCGGAAGATCCACTTTCACGTCTATACCGTGTCTAACCAACTCTTCTTTGGCCCCAATTCCTGACAACTTGAGTATTTGAGGTGTGTTGAACGCACCCCCGCTCAGTATTACCTCGCGGGTGGCGGAAACCACATGCGCTTCGCCCACTTCATCGTCCCGGGATCGCGGATCCGCTTTGTACAAACTTTTGCCCGCGATGTACTCCACGCCCGTCGCACGATTCTCTGCATCGAGAACGATGCGCGATACCAAAGCGTCGGTTCTTACCGTCAGATTTTCTGGACAAGCCTTTTGTGCGTGTCGAATGTATTCCCGGCTTCCGCTGCGCTTTCCGCTTGATATGGAAAGGGGGGTGACGCATATCCCCTCCGAGCCGCGTTCGACTAAACGCCAATCATTCGGGTCGAAACCACGCCCCAGTCGTTCAAACGCCCGCTTGAAAGGTTTGCGGAGCTCTGAGTAAGATTCCTTCACCGCGGCGACTATGAGTTTTTTAAGAATTTTGTCCCCAACTATCATCGCCGGATCGGCGACGTTGGTCGCCAGCCATCCGTGAAATCCGTGCCGACTTTCGGTGTCGGAAGCAGGCACATACTCACAGCGTTCTAAACGCTCGAAATAGCCGCGCATCCTGTCGCTAATCCAGCTGTCGTCACCGGTCGCCTCGGCAATCTGATCCCAATCGCTGTTGTTGGGGTAGATCGTGACCATGGCATGGTGTGCGGTGCAGCCACCCAGAGTTCCGGCGCGGGGGTAGAGCACGCCTTTGCGCTTCGACGTAAATTTTTCATCACGATGCTGCTGGGCATCGTCCGCATAATGGCGCACGTAGAAATCCCAGCTCAAGCGGTCATCTTCCGAAGCCAGGGTGTGAAAAGCAGGGACTTGATAGTTGTAGGGTTCATCGTCACCCCCGGCTTCAATTAATAGAACCTTAAACCCGGACAGCGCAAGATTCGCCGCCAAAGGGCCACCCCCCGCGCCAGAGCCGACAACTATGTACTCGAAAGCGTCTCTACCGACTCCGGGCGCGTCGGATTCTGACTTGTCAGGTTTGAGCATTGATGTGCGGCCGCTGACTAGAACGCCGATACCTGATATACAGCTGGTAAAGAGCTCGAGGAAACGATACCGTCGTTCATGTCAAAATGATCTGCATGCGTTCAACCCGGCGGACTCCAGATCAACAGCGTCACTGCAAGGAGCGGAGCGAAAGGGCAATCCATTTATTATCGATAGAGAATGGCTCTGGATTGCTTCACTACGTTCGCAAAGACGAAATTTTGCATCGATAAGGGTCTCCTCGAATACTGTGTAACCTCTGAATTATTGGTAATCATATGATTCCAATCCCTAGAAATCGGCGCGAGGCGCGCCTCCTACTGTAGGAGCGGCGCCCTCGCCGCGATTAATCAGGGATTCCTTGTTTTATGTTCTCGCGCTCAGTAGCTATGCTACAAGGTTTTGAGAAATTCGATCAAAGCCCACTTATCATCATCGTTTAGCCCGGGTTCGTCCGGTTGGTAATTCGTGCCGAAATAGTGGCCGCGGTTGACCACGAAATCCGGGCACTTGCTTACGGCTAACATAGGATCGACCAAATCTCGGAATTGCTCGCGCGCCGCTTCATCGGTGGCATCGGGAGGAAGCGCCTTGAGTTCTTTTTTTGTTTTCAGCAGAACCTTCAGCACCTCGCGTTTTTTTTCCAGATCCAGATTCGACAGCAAGTTCACCGGCGTTCCCTTGGGGATGGGGCCAATCTGAATGCCATCGGCACTGAACAACCACGGTAGCCAACGTTCCAACGGACCACCTAATCGTTTGAGAAATGTCGGCAAGTACCCCGCCGGCACCCTCAGGTAGCTGGTTGCCGTGGTTACATCGATCACGCCGGGCAAATCCTTACCGGATTCGGTTTTATACAGGCGCTCGCCTGCACGCTTTTCAGGCCATAGCATTTGTTGAATTGAGTCATTGAACGAAACCATCCGCCCCTCTACCGAACCGCGCCAATCGAATTTGCCTACCGTATTGTTTAATAAAAACGGAGCGGTGGACCAAATGCTGGTGAGTGACGGTACGCGCGTATAACCACGACCACCGGCCGGCATCGAGTACTCTCGGGGTTCACCGCTTATGGGGTGATGCACGGTGATAGTCCCGACGGATGGAAGGTCCTTGTATGACTTTGATGAGAAATTATCCCAAATATCGTTGGCCAGGGCGTTCGTGCCAAGCGGCCGGCACGCGTTGGTTTCTAACAGCGTAATGGGAATCCGCAGGTCCGTAGAAAGATAGTTGTCTTCAACGAAATCCGAGTCGAGTGCAAGCTCGGTCATGCTTCGTTTGAACTCGTCCGTTTTAGTCCACGCCCAGTAGTCGTTCCAGCATTTGAGATATCCCGAGCCGGCGCAGCCTTCATCGGGAAAGAATGTAAACGCCTTGTCGGGGAGTTTGCTTGAATGACATCGCGCGCAACGTTCTGCGAATACCGTCTTCCCCTTTTCCAAACGCGCCGCGTCCTCGGTCAGGTAAGCATCCCCGCCCGGGGCGTCTTTCAATAAATCCGGCCTGGATGCGGCCAGGAAAAATAGTGCAAGGTCGGTGGTCTGATTTTCCGTCGCGTTCCAGTATGACGAGTTCTCATTGGCTACCGCAATTTCGAAGGGGGTAAACGGCGCACCGCCAATAAGCGGTTTGAAGTGTTCGAACCATTCCTCACTAAACAAACCAATATTTATAAAAACACGATTCAACGCACCCAACGCCCCCACCGAATCCGCGCCGTCTTTCAAAACGCGAGGGGTCCACACGGAGTCCGGTGCCTCGTAAAAACTTGTGAGCGGGCTTCCCGCAGGAACAAATTCGTCGAATTGTTTATTGTCCAGGCCTCCGTCCGCAATGGTCTCCTTGCCCCATCGCTTGGCCATGGCCATGCGCGCCCCCAATTTGTAGACCGCATTCATATTACTCGGGTTGTTGATGTAGTCCGTGGAAATGAGCGATGTATCCAGCGCGCCGGGCCTGGAAGTATGAAATAACTGATATGGAAAACTCGATGGATCGGGGTCCCAATTTAGGATCCGGTCAACCCAAAAATACTGGGCGCCCGGATTGGAATTGAGATTCTCGAATTTTGGATTTTCCGGGTCGTCCGGGGGATTCGTTGGATTGGGTCCGACATGGCAAAACCCACAGGTCATTGCCACTCGATAAGGACGAACTAATTTCTTATCGAAATAATAGCTTGGATCTTCGTAGTAGCGAATCGGATCCCAATTTGCTTCAGCCTTCGCGTCGAAATCGGGATTGGGAAACAACCGCAAACCCATAACACCGCTGGCGTATCCATAGTAAGAGCCGACCGCGATATTATTGCCGCGGGCGCCAATCCTTACGCCGGGATATTTATGTTCGTTTTCAAAAGGATCAGGGCCGCAGCCTTCTCTTCGCACGTCCAACCACAAACCATAACGATCTTGTCTTGGGCCCGTGGGTTTTTCAAAGCACGGTTCGTTCACCAGGCCCTGGTTGTACCATCGGTTGTCGCGGTTGTACTTCAAGCTAGGATGATTTGAAATCGCCTTGAGCATATCCAAAGCACCCGCACTGTTCCCTGCGAGAACGTCCCACATCCTATCGATGCCGCCGCTCCAGACGATCCAATTATTACGGCCCTTTACGACGGCGGCGACGGCATCTTCGGGTGAGATCCGTGGCAGGTAGGGTTCCAGCGCCGCCGCCACTTCCTGGGGGCGTTGAGTGATGCCATAATCCATATCGCGAAAATAATCCTCGTCTGCCGCCGGAAAGGATTCGGCGGTCCGGCCAACACAAAGCGCCTCGTCCAATACCTTACCCGAACCTTTACCGCAGCCGGCATTTCCAGAAGTACCGGCGCTCAGACCGGTAGCACTTGCGAGTCCCAAAATACCGACAGCGATGATAGAGATTACTATGCGAGTGATCTTAGTCTTCATTTCGATTCCCCAACGCAGTACTGTGTTGTTGTGTAAAACTGTCCAGAGCTATACGGAAAATCTAGCCGATTCATTTCATCATCCGAATGTCCGCGATTGCCGCCATACCTTAACATTGTCGGCCTTTGACAAGGATTTGAGGCCGCCTGGCGGGAAGTTCGGGCCACCGTCGCGACTTTCACGAGTAACGGATATCCAATATGAACATGGCTGTGTAATTTCTGCAGTGTTTCCAATCAATGTCGAAATGTTAATCGACCTTTCAAATTCCCGGATGTGGGTTTTCCCACATACTTACGTTACAAATGAAGGTTATTGTAAATCGAACAAGCGGCGAGACTTAAGAACTTAAAGTCAAGCCCGCTCCAACGACTTTCCATATTAGTTGAGATAAAAAACTAAAGTACCATATGAGATAAAAAACTAAAGTACCATAAATGAATATTCAGCTTAACCTATTTGTTGCGACGAAAATTACCGAGTATTTTCGGATAGCCTGGCCCGCGTAGGAAGATCTATGCGGCATAATGACGAAAAAGTGGACCTCAGGCTGCTGTCGCTCTTGCATGCACTCCACGACAAGGAGGAATTCATGCGGGAACTGCGGAGGCTTTCAGATTCCTGTTTGATCAATGACGGATCTTGGGAAGACATCCGTCAGATGGGCAGAGATCTGGCCCCGGAAAACGGTTTATTCACAACACGTGCCGGGGCCGATTTTGCAGATGCGCCTGAACAAGAACCCATGCCTAGAAAGAGTTTCAGAAATATTGCATTCGATCGGCGCGGGAAGGACAGGCGGGCGACCAAACTGCCCTGGCTGGGAACGGATCGACGTAATTGGCGGCGGCGGCATTCCGCCCGTCGCCAAACCGACCTGTAGCGGTTTAAGTCCGTGGGCGCCGTTGTTATAGAATTTGAGCGCACACCTCGGAAAAAGCTTGGGTATTGTGCTGTTGGCGCAATAAAATACCCGTGACCTGGAGCGGAGATTGCGATGGAAAACCATCAAAAATATGAATTTGGTCACGGCTTCGGAAATCGACTCATAATATGACCCCACAGTCCACCTTCATGGTCTGCGCTGAAATCTACCGCGACAAGGTAGAACAGCTGCGCGCGTTGTTGGCCACAATGAATTCCGCGCCCGGTGTTGTAGATCCCCTAAACGGTCTGGTTCCCTTCGCTCGATTTGATCGTTTGCACGTTGTGCGCTTTGTCATCATCGAAGCGCAAACAACGGATGATATAAATACTTACGGTGTGCCCCCCCGTCCCTGGCCTCCTACCCTGATATTTTTAGGCGATTGTGATGGACCGTTTGAACTTTGCCTTGCTGAATTGGCCGAACGTGCCGGCCCGGGGCTAAGAAAGCTATTTGCTCATTGTCAGAACTTCGATCCCGAGAGAGAAATTCTTTCGGAATGGATGAAGAAAAACAACAAAAAGCCAGCGGCAAATTATATCAACTGGATAGGCAGGACCGTCACGCAGATTCATGAAGAAGCCGCTTTGCATAAAGCGCTAAGAAAACAACTCGAAGCAATTCAGCAGGAGAATAACACCTTAACGCCACAACAAATTTATCAATCCTTGCGCGATTTCGTGCATGACGAAGTAAAACAGGGCAGACTCGTCTTGACGAAAGCACCGGAGACCCCGTTGTTGTGGTGGCTGGGTAATTTGATTCACAAAATCAGCGTACCGCTGGTGCTGCTTCTTTTCACCCCCCTGCTGTTGGTATTGTCGCCATTCCTAGCCGCAAGGTTACGTTCGCTCGAACGCTCGGACCCGGAAATTGCGCCCCGTCCCGACAGAGACGCGGTTGCCCGCTTGGCGGACGCGGAAGATAGACTGATTACCAACCAATTCAGCGCCTTTGGAGACGTAAAACCCGGGATATTTCGAAGATATGCCGTGATTTTTTTTCTGTTTGGGCTGAACTATGCCGCTCGTCACATATACAACAGGGGTTACCTTACGCGAGTACAAACTATTCATTTCGCCCGTTGGGTCCTTTTGGATGACAAGCGCAGATTGTTTTTTGCCAGCAATTATGACGGTGATCTGGAAAGCTACATGGACGACTTCATCAACAAGGTTGGCTGGGGTCTGAATATCGTGTTCAGCAACGGTGTCGGTTGGCCCAAAACTCGCTGGCTACTCAAGGACGGTGCGGAACGCGAGCAAAAATTCAAGTATTTTTTACGCAGGCATCAACACTACACCGACGTCTGGTACAAAGCTTACCCCGACATCAACGCGGTGGAACTCGCCCGTAACGCAAGAATTCGTGAAGGACTTGAGAAAACCGGTTTCCGAAAGGCCAACGAACTCCAGGAATGGTTGGGTGAGATCTAGGGCCTGTCCGATGGAAAGATAGTATGCTAGATAACACTGAATTCGAGTTCGACGACGTACAAGGCATTGTCCACTTCGCCCACGCTCACATGGTGGAAACGTGTTTTCTGTTGCTCAAAATACGGGACAGTGCACTAGCAAAAAAATGGCTGGCGCAGGCGCCGGTGACCACCGCCGAAAAATCTCCGGAGACGTCCCGACCGGAAACGGCGCTGCAAATCGCATTTACCGCCGCGGGCCTGCAAAAGTTAGGAGTAAAGGAAACAGTCATTGCGGGTTTTTCCAACGAGTTTCTGTCCGGGATGACGAGCGCCAATCGCTCGAGGCGGCTTGGGGATATCGGAAACAACGCTCCCGAATACTGGGACTGGGGGGGGAGCGAGGAGGATATCCCGGATGCACTGCTGATGCTTTACGCCGTCAAAAATGGATTGGATGCCTGGAAACAGCAGGTCACCGGTCAACAATTTGAACAGGCATTCATACAAAAATTCCTGCCCACCAACACGCGGGTGAAAGATGAACCATTCGGCTTCGCCGATGGGATCAGTCAACCGGCTATCGACTGGCATCGTGAACAGAGCACGGATACCCACAGGCGGGACCAATACTCGAACCTGCTTGCAGCCGGAGAAATTGTTCTCGGTTATCCCAACGAATATGGCTACTATACGGACCGCCCGTTGATAACGTCCGCCGATGATGGTCCGGCTGACATTTTACCGGGCGCCGAAGACAACCCTCGGTTAAAAGACTTGGGACGAAACGGCACCTACCTGGTTTTGAGACAACTTCAACAGGATGTTCCTGGTTTTTGGAAGTATGTTGATCAGGCCGCGGATGGCGATACGAAAAATCGAAAGAAACTGGCCGCGGCCATGGTGGGACGTAAACGTGACGGCACCTCGCTTATGCCAACAGTTAAGGGAGATGTTGCCGGCACTCCTGAAAAACATAGCAAATTGAACAACTTCAACTATGCCGCTGACCCGAAGGGACAGGTGTGTCCCGTTGGCGCACATATCCGGCGCTCAAATCCCCGTACCGGAGACTTCCCACCCGACGTAGCCGGGCCTATTTCGCGACTGATACGCACCCTGGGCTTCGGGCGCGATAGCCCAACCGAAGATCTGGTTGCTTCGACCCGTTTTCACCGGATGCTGCGCCGCGGTCGTCCTTATGGACTCAGGCTCAAACCCGCCGATGCCGTGGCGGCAATCGACGATCGAGACGAGCGCGGACTGCAGTTTATTTGCCTGTGCGGCAACATAAGCAGGCAATTCGAATTCGTACAGAATGCCTGGATAGTCAACGGCAAGTTCGATGGTTTACAAGATGAAACAGATCCATTGCTGGGAAATCGACAACCCCTGATGGATGGCGGCCCGACAGACAATTTCAGCATCCCACAGTTTTCGGGTCCGCGTATGCCGCAATTCGTCACCGTGCGAGGCGGCGCCTACTTCTTTCTCCCTGGCATACGTGCTTTGAAATATGTAGCTGAATCTGCGGGCCCTGGCAAATGAGGGAATTGTTCTTCAAATTACTGCGGTTCATGCATCGTGTTTTCGAGGAGCTGCTGCACATAGAGCGGCGCCTAGAACCGTTCTTCAGGCCCGCATTGAACAGGTTTACGCGGGAGCCGACCGCCAAAGTGATCCAATATTTAATTAACTTCAGACGCAAAGACGAAGGACTGGGGTTGGCGGAAGAAAAGCATTTTGACTGGGAAGAACAAGCAAACGACGACATTATCAAGTTGATGGCGGAACAAATGCGCGGCCATTTCAAACCGGGTGCTTACGAACGTGGAGGAAATACGAAAACCCACGGCATTGTGCGTGCGACCGTAACCGTCCGTGACGATCTGCCGGAGCATATGCGCAAAGGTATTTTTGCCGAGGTGCGCAGCTATCCCGCGTACGTACGATTTGCAGGACCTGGCCCCGATGTGCCCGCAGATATACGGGATATCGGCTTTGCCAGCATGTCTTTGAAGATCATGGACGTACCCGGCGAAAAAATGCTGGACGATGAAAAATTGACCCAGGATTTCCCTGCGATATGCACCCCGACGTTTGTGACCCCAAATACACGTGAGAATGCAAAACTTCAGTATTGGAGTCTTCACGATCTGGGCATGATTTATTTTTTCAATCCACTGGATTCCCATATTCTTGATTTTCTTATGCAGTCATTGTGGAATGAGACGATATTGAATCCGTTGGGCCACCGGTATTTCAGCTGCGTTCCCTACCTGCTCGGCCAGGGTCAAGCCATGGTCTATTCCTACGCTCCAAAGACCGAAGTTGTGCGCGATATTCCGGGTGCTCCGTTTGGTAAAATCTCGTTTAACTATCTGCGCGACAACATGGTGAGGACGCTTGACGAGCATGACGTGGAATTTGATTTTCTGTTGCAAGTACAAACCGACCCGCATCGAATGCCCATAGAAAACAACGCGGTGCGATGGCCGGAAGAAATATCTCCGTTTATTCCTGCGGCAACTATTCACATTCCCAAACAAAAATTCGATTCCGCCGCACAATTTGAGTTCGCAAAACGTTTAACCATCAATCCCTGGCATTGTTTGCATGATCATCGTCCTCTGGGTAATCAAAGCCGCGCCCGGCTTCGGATGTACAAGGAATTGTCCGCGGTGCGACTAAAAATGAATAAAACGACCCATTTCGAACCCGACGGCAGCGAAGTGTTTTGACCCATATTTGAAAAGTCGATATCGCGCACGCGTTCATTGGAAAGAAATCAATTACCAATACAGACCTTGATTTCAGGACGCCAAGAACCGGAGTTCGGCCTCGATCACCATTCCTTCCTGCCGCCGGCGGACACGGATGCCCTTCAGCTTGTGATTCTGCTGCATGGAACCGATGATCGCGGCGACCTCGTCCCATTTTTTTGCTTTGAGCGGCGCACCCAGACGTTCTAGGTGACGGTTTAGAATGCCTCGATTGTATGCCAACGAAAGCAAAACGGTTTGAACTGACGCCGGTGTATCCTTGCGTGCGAGGGCGGGGAAACGGCGCGTGATGCCGTCCCAATAGGGTTGGGCGGTATGAGGCATCAGCGCTACGCCTTCAACCGAAGTGATTCGAATACTCTGGATTAACCGAGACATTTTAAGGGCATCGCGCGCATCTGCACCTTTGAAACCCAAAACCAACCGCAGCGCGCCCATTTGTCTCTTGGTCAACAATGGACCGTAAAGTGCTTCTATGAAGTCCATGGACGCATGTCCAACATCGATCCCCGGGTCCAAGGTGACACCGGAAGCACCCCCAGGCCAGTAAGGGCGGCCCCGAAATCCTTCCTGTTGATGCACCCAGTCCAAATCACCGTTAAAGTTTTTTAGCAGTAAATTGACGTCGGCAGCGGGTTGGGGCAGGTGCTCAGAAACGGTTTTCCAAGTGGCTTTATCAAAAACACCGGTTGGTTCTAGGCCGTTGGCCTGTTGGAAGGCTTTAGCTGTCGTACGCGTGCCGGCTCCGAAACGACCATCTACGCCCATAGGAAGTCCGACATTGACCAGCCCTTGTTGAACGTTTTTAACGACACTTCTCAACCAGGAACGCCGCCCAATCCCGTCACCAAAGCGAACCACGGCCTTGATCAAGATATCACCTCCTGTTCTTTGTAAACCATGATCGAGAAGATTCAGCAACCAGGAAAAAATACCTTTTAGCCATAGCATTAGTATATCCCGGCTCATGCAATCGAAGAAACCACCGGGCGTTTCACTTTGTCAAATGGCGCTGGGCCCGTTGGCCGACACTGTGGCAACATTTGAAATACGGGGTTCCAGACGCAATCTCGATTCTTTGACGACGCGCGTTGTCGATGCGATTCTGGAGGAGATGGGGCGATATGAGTAGCCTCGTCCATATATAGGCTTGTTGATTCTGGAGGTTGTGAGCGATGGGTTACCGGGAGATTTTTGGATTTGGGATTACCTGTTTGTTTTTATCGGTCACACCGGTGTTGTCCGCAGACAGTCCCACCAAGCGGGCATTGCTGATCGGCGTTGACGATTACAGGGCGGATCACGTATCGGATTTGCATGGCTGCGTAAACGACGTACAGTTGATGAGAAACGTTCTGGTCGGCAAATTCGAAGTGCCGCCAGAGAATATCCGACTGCTGACCAACGCGGCAGCGACTCACGCCGGGATCGTCGACGCGATCCGGACCCACCTGATTGATCCGGCGCGGGCGGGCGACGTTGTCATCCTGCACTACAGCGGTCATGGTTCGCAGATGAGAGATGTTTCGGGTGACGAGATCGACGATCTCGACGAGACAATCGTTCCCCACGACAGCCGTACGGAAGGGATATTCGATATCAGCGACGATCAGATCAACGGCCTGCTCAAGCAGCTTACGGCGAAGACCGGAAACGTCACCTTTATTCTGGACAGCTGCCACTCCGGGGCGATATCCCGCGCCGGTGGCAATACGGTGCGCAA
>CAMYOI010000127.1 GCA_947259955.1 uncultured Gammaproteobacteria bacterium | reverse complement strand
CCGTTCTTGCTCGATGAGATAGAAAAGATTCTTTAATTTTAATACAAGTCGTGGAGAATGATAAGGTTCTCTGCGGCATTGACGATGACTTCGTGATCGGTGCCCTTCCAGTGCCAGTTGCCGACAAGAAGCCCATTTTTGCCGCTGCTGAGAAAACAGTTCGAGGCAGACACCATCGTTCTGAGGGACCCCTTTGTCCACCTGATCGTCGACAGCGAGGGAACCACCAACTGGCAGGATCTTGTGAAAGCTTCGGAAGACGACGCGCCGGGCAAGGAGCCGTCCGATCCGGCCGCCGCGCTGGCCGCGCTCGCGGTGCAGGGAGTCGACCTCAAGGGCGGCAAGCTGATCTGGGAGGACCGGCAGTCCGGTTCCAGGTTTGCCTTCGAGAACATCGACCTGGATGTGGGCGAAGTGCTGAGTCAGAAGCCGGTCGACCTGTCCCTCGGTTTATCGTTCGATTCCGATGAACTGGAACAACCGGTCGAGCTGAAGCTCGAGTCGCAGATCACGCTGGACCTGGAAGACGGGACGCTGACGCTGTCACAAGCTCAAGTGGAGTCCGGGTACGGGGCGCTTTCCGCCGGTATGGAAACGGATCTGACCGCGGATATTGAAAACGGCAAAGTCGAGGTAGGGAAAACCGCTGTGCGATTCGTCTACGGCGAGGCCGGCAAAATGACCGGGGGGTTTGAGTCCATGAATTACGATCTGAACCAGGCCTCGGTGCGGACCGACACCCTGTCTCTGAGTGGAAGTTATGTAGACCAGGCGCTCGTGCAGCCCGTAACCGCTGAGGTGCTCACACGCTTTGCGGCGGATCTTGCCGGGCAAACCATAGAACTCGACGACGCCCGGGTAAGCGCGAGCTACGGTTCGGCTGCGAGCGCCGATGCCCGATTCGAAACACTGCGCTATGACCTCGCCCGATCCAGCGCCGAGATCAGCCGCCTCGCCCTGGCGGGGTCGTATTCGGATGACCGGATAACGCAGCCGGTATCCGTGAAGATGCAGGGGGATGCCGCGGTGAACCTGGTCGAACAGCTTGCCCGGCTGATCGGCTCACAGGTCCATCTGGAGTATGGTTCGCTGGGAAGCGCTGATATTGGATTTGATGACATGCTGTATCAATTCGAAAACTCCACACTGGATGTCACCAAAGCCGATCTGACTGGAAACTACGCGGGCCCTGAAATCGAGCAGCCCCTGGCTCTGAAGATGAAGGGCGGTGTCAAGTGGGACATCGGGCGCATGATCGCCGAAATGGCGGACATGAACGGGACGGCGGAATACGGCACCGTGGGCCGAACTGATTTTTCGGCAGTATTTGTAAAATATGATCAGGGGCGCAACCTGATCGACGCGAAAGCGGTGGAGTTTGAGGGGAAGTATGAACAGCACGATTTCCGCGGTGCGTTTTCCGAACTAGCCGCGGATGTCGCCGGCCAGAGTTTGAACGCACCGGGATTCGATCTGCTAATCGACGGTGTACCTGCGAAGGGGAATCTCAAGGTCTCGAATTTTCTCGGGGACGCGGTCTACAGCGGCAGCGTGCAAGCCAGTGATTTCAATCCGGCGGATCTGATCGGTCGATTGGGTGCGGAATTCAAGACCAGCGACCCCAAAGCGCTGCGTTCAGCCGCGTTGTCAACAAACTTCAAAGGCTCGCTGAATAACATCAGGCTGGATGAACTCAGCGCTCGGCTTGATGAAACGCAGTTAAAGGGCTTCGTCGAGGTCGAGAATTTTGCCCGGCCCGCGTACCGTTTTGACATCGACGTGGACGGGATCGACGTCGACCGCTATGCCCCGGTAGATGAGGGCAGGGCGAGCGAGGCGGGAGCCGCGATCGTGGTATTGCCGGTGGGATTGTTTAGAGGAGTGGGCGCCAACGGCCAGCTCCGGATCGGGAGCTTGCGCGCATCGGGTGTCAGTGCGACAGATATTGATATCGGCGTCGAATCATCGGACCAGGGCATGACCGTAAAGCCGTTGAACGCGGCATTGTACGGCGGCGCGCTGGAAGGTGAGATGCGCTTTACCGAAAATGACGGCGTGGCGCGGCTGGAGATAAAGCAGTCTATGGACCGGGTGCAGGTCGGAGGCCTGTTGGCCGATACGGGCGTTACCGATCGTATTAGCGGGACGGGACGGCTAGACCTGGATATCGTGGCCACCGAGACGGCAGGAGAACCTCGCACCAGGGGTATGGCCCGGTTCCACTTTTTCGATGGCGCAATCAAGGGTTTCGATCTGCGCAAGATCTACCTCCAGGCAAGGCGGATCTACAATGATCGAAAGGGGCGCGAGGAGGAAGTGGGAACGGATGATCAGGAGGAGTTCAGGTTTACGGAGATGAAAGGGACGCTCGATTTCGACGAGAAGTTGGCAAGCAATGACGACCTCGAGGTGAAGTCCCCGTTGTTCCGGATCAATGGGCGCGGGCAGGCTGATCTATCGGCAAACCGGCTCGACTACCTGCTGCTGGCAACGGTGGTCGAATCATCCAAAGGACAGGGGGGTGAGGAACTGGCCGAGTTGAAGGGGGTCACCCTGCCGATCCGAATCAGCGGCAGTCTGGATGCACCGTCATACACCCTGGATGTCGCGGAGATCCTGAAACTTGCACTGCGCAGGCGGGTGGAGAAGGAGGTTGAAAAGAAAGTCCAGGAGAAACTGGGCGATGAACTCCAGCAGAAACTGGGCGACGAACTCCAGAAACTGCTCAAGATCAATTGAAAGATGGAACGCCCAGTGCGCGAATACCTGAGATGCCTCGCCGCGACGCTATTGCTCTTTGCCGCTTCATTCTGCGAGGCGGCACAGATCGTAGAAGTCCAGGTCGAACAGGCCGACGGCGCCTATCATATCTATTTCGAGATCCTCGTAAACGCCCCCCGGGACAGGGTCCACGACGTGTTGAGCGACTACGAGAATTTGCATGAAATGTCCCCGGGGATCATCAGCAGTGAACTGCTGTCGGGAGAGGCGGGCGGCGACGCCAAAATCGATATTCGCCTGAAACCCTGTGTTTGGGTGTTGTGCAGGAAGATGCGCAAGGTTTCAATGGTCTCGATCAACGCCTATGGTGGAATCGTCTACAAAACGGTTCCGGAGTTGAGTGACTTCAAGAGGGGCAAGGAGCAGGTCATCGTGAAGGCATCGCAAACCCCCGGTCAAACCCGCGTGACTTACAATGCGTCGCTCGTGCCTGACTTTTTCGTGCCGCCGCTCATCGGTTCCTGGCTGATCCGTAAACACGTCATTCAGAACCTGGAGGTCTCGAGCAAGCGACTCGAAGAAAAGGCCCGGCTTTAACGATCCCACCGACTCGCAGATTACAAAATTTTAATGAGTGTCTGAACGGGCGTCATTGCGGGGAACGGATGCGGTGCCATAAGTTATTGAATGACAACGATTCTGGTTTGCTTCGCTCCATTCGCGGTGACGATACATCTGAATCTCCGGAGTTTCCCTGATCCGTGCGGCGGTTGATTTGCGCCAGCAGGTGTTGACTTCTGTTTTTGTGTTCTTATCATTTCGCTCCCGTTACAACCCTTGAACGCCGATCCATCGGCGGTGAAACCCCGTCAGGATCAACTTGGTATCAAATCAGGAATTATCGGATGGCCGCATTAGTGGAGGTTGATCGCCTCGTAAAGCGTTTCAGATCGATCACAGCTGTAAATTGTGTTTCTTTCAAGGTGGAACGAGGTGAAGTGATGGGTTTTCTGGGGCCGAACGGCGCCGGTAAATCCACCACCATGAAAATGATTGCCGGATTTCTGGCCCCGGACGAAGGCAGTATAAAAATCAACGGTGCCGACTGTAGTCAGCACCCGGTCGCCTCGAAGCGGCTCATCGGCTATCTCCCCGAGGGTGCGCCCCTGTATGGAGACATGTCGCCCCGTCTGTTCCTGGAGTTCGCCGGCGAGATCCGCGGCTTGCGGGGTGATGAACTGCAGCAGCGGATCGACGGCGTGGTCGAAAGGATCGACCTTCATTCGGTCATCGATCAGCCCATCGAAACGCTGTCCAAAGGCTTCAAACGCCGAGTCGGTATTGCACAGGCTATCCTGCATGACCCGGACGTTCTGATACTGGATGAGCCTACCGATGGCCTGGATCCAAACCAGAAACACGAGGTACGAAACCTGATACGGGAGTTGTCCCGGAAGAAGGCCATCATATTGTCGACCCATATTTTAGAAGAGGTCGATGCGGTCTGCACCCGGGCCATAATCATCGCCGGAGGTGAAATCGTCGAGGACGGAGATCCCGCTGAACTGGAAGCCCGCTCGCCGGGCCACAACACCGTCACCCTGACCGTGCGTAACGAACCGGCGGCGGTCGTCGCCTCCGTTCTGGGGGGCTTGCCAGACGTAGTGGATGTCCGGACCGAGGACCGTGAAGAGGGATCGGCCCGATACTTCGTCAGCCCCCGGAATGGCAAGAGCATCGTTGCATCCCTTGGAAATGCCATCAGAGACAATGGCTGGATCGTCGAAGAGATGCGTGTGGAGCGGGGTCGATTCGACGACGTATTCCGGCGCGCCACGGAAGCGCAGAGATCGTGATCTGGGATCCACTAGGAGGTCTATAAATGGCAAACGTCTGGGTGATCTGCAAGCGGGAGCTGTACAGCTATTTCGCTACCCCCATTGCGTATATCTTTATCGTCATATTCCTGTTTCTCAGCGGGATATTTACGTTCTATCTCGGTAATTTCTTCGGGCGCGGTCAGGCCGACCTGGTGACATTTTTCGCTTTTCATCCATGGCTTTACCTGTTTCTCATTCCCGCGCTGACCATGCGTTTGTGGGCGGAGGAACGAAAATCGGGAACCATCGAATTGCTTCTTACCCTGCCCGTCACTATGTCTCAGGCCGTGCTGGGCAAGTTCCTGGCAACCTGGATATTTACATCAGCCGCCCTCGGCCTGACATTCCCTATGTGGCTCACGGTGAATTATCTTGGGGAGCCGGACAACGGCGTCATCCTTACCAGCTATATTGGCAGCCTGCTGATGGCGGGTTCGTTCATCGCGATCGGAAGTTGTGTGTCCGCACTGACCAGGAACCAGGTCATCGCATTCGTGGTAACCGTTGTCCTGTGTCTGGTTTTCATCCTCAGCGGCTTCCCGCTGGTGCTGGATTTCTTCAGCGGCTGGGCGCCCGAATTCGTCGTCGAAACGATCAGTTCATTCAGTTTCCTGACCCACTTCGACGCCATCAGCAAAGGCGTGGTCGATCTGAGGGATATCATATTCTTTGCCTCGCTCATCGCGTTCTGGTTGTTTGCCAATGCGATCCTGCTAGAAATCAAAAAGGCGGACTGAGCCATGGTCAACAGGAAACGGGTGTATACATGGAGTGGACTGGCGATAGCGTTCGCCCTGCTTTTCGCGGTCAATATTCTGAGCGACGCGGCATTTACATCGATGCGGGCTGACCTTACCGAAAACCGGCTTTATACGTTGACAACCGGAACGAAAAGCATTCTTGGCCGACTCCAGGAGCCGATTACACTCCGCTTGTTCCTTTCTCAAAAGCAGGCCACGCGCCTTCCCGGAATCAACAACTACACGCAGCGCGTCAAGGAGCTGTTGCGGGAATACGAGCGGCAGGCGGGAGGCGTCATCAAGCTGCTCGTCATCGATCCCGAACCATTTTCCGAGGACGAGGACCGTGCTGACGCCTATGGTGTAAGCGGCGTGCCCCTGGACGACGAGGGCACGACCTTCTATTTCGGGCTGGTTGGAACGAATTCCACCGACGATGAAGAGGTCATCCCGTTTTTTTCCGTCGATCGGGAGGAGCTGCTCGAGCACGATCTGACCAAAATGGTCTATCAGCTTTCGAATACCGAAGCGACCCGCGTCGGACTGATCAGCAGACTGCCCCTGGACGGGGGGCAAATGGACCCCCAGGCGATGGCCATGGGCCTCAACCAGGGGATGCCGCGGCCGTGGGTGGTGTTCGAGCAGATGCAACAGCTGTTCGATGTCGTCGCTATCGAACCTGACGGCGGCGCCATCCCCGACGATATCGGCGTATTGATGGTGGTCCATCCGAAACAATTGCCCCCATCGATGCTCTATGCCATCGACCAATACGTGCTCGGGGGCGGCCGGGTGCTGGTATTCGTGGATCCGAATTCGGAGGTCGACCGGGTCCCCGGCATGATGGGCATGGCCGCGCCGCCAGGCAGTTCCGGGCTCGAGCCTTTGTTCGCGGCATGGAGTATCGGGCTGGCGGACGGCAAGGTGGCAGGAGACCTCAGCATCGCCCAGCGCGTCAGGTACGGCTCGCCGGACAGCCCCGGTGTCATCGACTATCCGGTGTGGATGAACCTGCCGGTGGAACTGAATAACGCGGACGACGTGGTCACCGCCCGACTGGGAAACCTGGTGCTCGCCTCTCCGGGCGTACTGGAGGATCTGGGCAAGGAAGGCGTCACCGTGACCCCGCTGGTGACCACCACCGAGAACGCGATGACGTTCGATTTGGGTCAGGTGCAGGTGCTCACCGATCCGGCGGAATTGCTTAGCGGATATCAGCGCGGGGGTGAAAGACTGAATCTAGCGGTGCGGGTTTCCGGCCGTGTGGAAACCGCTTTCCCCGGCGGCCCACCGTCCAGCGAAGGCGGGGACATGCAAAACGGGGAAGCCGCCACCCGCACTCATCTGGAAGCATCCCGGCAAGACGTCAACCTGATTATTGTCGCGGACAGCGATATGCTGGCAGATGATTTCTGGGCGCAAGCCCAAAACCTGCTGGGAACACGCCTGGTCATTCCGACCGCCGCAAACGGTGATTTCGTCATCAATTCGCTGGAAAACCTTCTCGGCAGTAACGAATTGATCAGTGTGCGCAGCCGGGGCCAGTTTTCCCGACCCTTTACCCGGGTGGCGGGTCTCCAGCAGGAAGCGGAGATCAGGTATCGGCGAAAGGAACGCGAGCTGCTGGCCAGTCTAGAAGAGACGGAAAGAAAGCTGATCGAGCTCGAGAAAGGAAGCCGCAACGATCAGCGTCTGATACTGAGTCAAGACCAGTTGGCGGAAATCGAAAATTTCAGACAGGAAAAAATCCGTATCCGCAAGGAGCTTCGTCTGGTCCGACATCAGTTGAGAAAGGATATCGAAAAGCTGGAATCGGCGACCAAGTTCATCAACATAGGTTTCGTGCCTCTGCTCATAGGGATAGGCGGGCTGCTGGTCGGTTTACGCAAACTCAAACGCGGCAATCGCGGCAGCCAGCGATGAGTCGATGAGCAGAACCCGCTTCCTTACACTGATAATCGTTACCGCCGCGGTGATCGTGGCGGCAATCCTGATGCGAGCGTCGCGGAATCAGACCGGCGAGCAGGCTGAGGGCCTCTATTTCCCCGATCTGCTTGGGCAGTCCAACGTCGTGATGAAAGTAGTCGTCAAGAATGGACAGCAAACGACGACCATCGTAAATGACGACAACGTTTGGACTATCGCGGAAAAAGGCGATTATCCGGCATCGCTGGACAAGGTGAGGGAGGTGGTGCTTGGGCTGGCACGATTGCGGCGCGTCGAAGGTAAGACCAGCAAAGCGGAGTTGTATGGCAAGCTCGGCTTGGAGGGAATCGACGTAGCCGAATCGACCTCCACCCTGGTTCAGCTGTTGGACGGATCCGAAAACACCTTGGCGCAGGTCATTATTGGCAAGGAAAAAACGGTCCAGGGCGGCGCCCCCCGGCGCCGATTCTACGTCCGCACCCCGGAAGACCCCCAGGCCTGGCTGGTGGAGGGGCAGATGCCGGACCTGGGCGCCGCGACGGCCTGGATGAACACATCGATTTTCGGGTCGGACGCAATCGAGATCCGGTCGGTCAAGGTTTCACGGGATGAAGCATCTTGGACCGTCTCGCGCGAAAGCGCGGATACCGACGTGTACGTGCTCGAGGGCCTGGCAACCGATGAGGAAATCGATTCTCAATTTGCAATCAATCAGGTTGCACGGAGTTTCGGAGATCTGGTATTCGAGGACGTTCGGCCTGCGTCCGGTGACGGAGATGATGCCAGGGATGGTTCCGTGGTCGCGGAATTGTTTGACGGCGCCCGCGTAACGCTGACATTGCGCAGGGATGGTGACCGGTATTTCGGCCGATTCTCCGCCGACTATAAACCAGCCGGAGACGCGGACCAGGCCACCGCCGCGAAAGTCGATGGGTGGAACGAGCTATGGCGGAAGCGGGAATATCTGCTGCCGGATTATCAGGTGGAAAACGTCATCGTAGCCCGGGATGACCTGATCAAACAGGATGCCGGCCAGACAACCGAGCAATAGTTAGCCCCCACACTGCACCGGGATCCGGTCCTTTGAGTTAGACTATGGCGATTCGAAAAGGAGTCGGTATGTCCAAGCTCAACAAGTTCAGTTCCCGCATCACGCAGCCACGCGCCCAGGGTGCGTCGCAGGCAATGCTCTACGGGTCGGGCCTTTCCGAGCACGATATGGGCCTCCCCCAGGTCGGCATCGCGAGCATGTGGTGGGAAGGCAACACCTGCAACATGCACCTCAATGATCTCGCGGCCGAGGTCAAGTCCGGCATGAAGGATGCGGGCCTGGTCGGCATGCGCTTCAACACCATCGGTGTCAGCGATGGTATATCGATGGGCACGGACGGGATGAGCTACTCACTGCAGTCGCGTGACCTGATCGCGGACTCCATCGAGACGGTCGTTGCGGCTCAGTGGTATGACGCGCTGGTCACGATCCCCGGATGTGACAAAAACATGCCGGGCTGTCTGATGGCCATGGGGCGCCTCAATCGGCCCGGCCTCATGGTCTATGGCGGCACCATCCAGCCCGGTTACGTCGATGGCAAAATCCTGGACGTGGTGTCCGCCTTTCAAAGCTATGGCGAATACATAGCCAAAACCATAGACGATGACGAGCGTCAGGCGATCGTGAAGCATGCGTGTCCGGGTCCGGGGGCCTGCGGTGGTATGTACACGGCCAATACCATGGCCAGCGCGATAGAGGCCATGGGAATGTCGCTTCCATACAGTTCCTCCACACCGGCCGCGAACGACGGCAAAGCCGCCGAGTGCCGAAGGGTCGGCTCGGCTGTCATGAACCTGCTGGAGCGGGACATGAACCGCGACGCGTTTGAAAACGCCATGGTGATCGTTTCTGCGCTGGGGGGGTCGACCAATGCCGTGCTGCATCTGATTGCAATGGCTCGTTCGGTAGGCGTACCGTTGACCCTCGATGATGTCCAGGCGGTGAGTGATCGCGTACCGTTTCTGGCGGACCTGAAGCCGAGCGGTAAATACGTCATGCAAGATGTCCACAACATCGGCGGTATCCCGGCGATCATGAAGTTCCTGCTGATCGGAGGTCTGATCAATGGCGAATGCCTGACGGTGACGGGCCATACCGTGGCGGAGAACCTCGCAGAGGTGGCTCCGGTGTCGAAAGATCAGGAAATCATTCGATCCCTGGATGACCCGATCAAACCCACGGGCCACATACAGATCCTAAAGGGCAATCTCGCGCCGGGCGGCGCCGTGGCCAAGATCACCGGCAAGGAAGGAGAGGTCTTTTCAGGACCGGCACGGGTGTTTGATTCCGAGGAAGAGATGCTTCCCGCGTTGGAGCAGCACAAAATCAACAAGGGCGACGTGGTCGTCATCCGGTACGAAGGGCCAAAAGGTGGTCCGGGCATGCCGGAAATGCTCACGCCGACTTCCGCTATCGTCGGCGCCGGCCTGGGCAATGACGTTGCACTGATTACGGACGGGCGGTTCTCCGGAGGGTCTCACGGATTCATCATCGGGCACGTGGTGCCCGAGGCCCAGGAA
>CAMYOI010000126.1 GCA_947259955.1 uncultured Gammaproteobacteria bacterium | reverse complement strand
TTATAGAATGCTCAAACCGGGCGGCGTTTTAGCAACCAGTACGGCGTGTCTCGGAGATACGATGAAGAATATCAAGTTGATCGCGCCGATTGGAAAGTTCTTGGGTTTAATGCCGTTGGTCAAGGTCTTTACCACGAAAGAACTGGAAGACAAATTAACCGATGCCTGGTTTCAAATTGACTACAAATGGCCACCGGGAAAAGGCAAAGCGGTGTTTATGGTGGCGAAGAAGGCTGAGTAGGCGCAGTGAGGCGTCCGGTTCTGGGGGACGGGAATAGGGAATTTACTTCTGGGCGAACGATCCGCGTTTATACTCGGACGCCAATCGTCAGCGCAGAACTCAAGGAAACATTATCGTCATGGTGAACAAACTCGATTCTCGGCAACAGGAGAGCACACTTTCAGCGGAACAGTTGAATTCACTCGACGCTTTCTGGCGCGCCTGCAACTACCTTGCGGCCGGCATGATTTATTTACAGGGCAATCCGCTATTGCGAGAGCCGCTCAGGCTGGAGCACCTGAAAAACCGCCTGCTGGGCCACTGGGGCGCCAGTCCCGGTCTGGCGTTCATGTATGTGCACATGAACCGACTGATAAAAAAGTTCGATCTGAACGCGATTTTTCTAGCCGGCCCGGGACATGGCGCGCCCGGGGTGCTGGCGCCGGTTTATCTGGAAGGCACTTACTCCGAACTGTACCCTGACGTCAGCCAGGACGCTGAGGGGATGCAGCGATTGTTCAAGCAGTTTTCCTTTCCCGGCGGTATAGGCAGCCACTGTACGCCCGAAACGCCCGGTTCGATTCACGAGGGCGGGGAACTCGGCTACAGCATCTCGCACGCTTTCGGCGCTGCGTTCGATAATCCGGACCTGATTGTTACCGTCGCGGTAGGCGACGGCGAGGCGGAAACCGGGCCACTGGCCACCGCCTGGCATTCCGGTAAGTTTCTGAACCCGCGGCGCGACGGCGCGGTGTTACCAATCCTGCACCTGAACGGCTACAAGATAAACAATCCGTCAATTCTGTCGCGTATTTCTCACGATGAACTGGCAAACTTGTTTCACGGTTATGGCTGGACACCCTATTTTGTCGAGGGTAAAGAAGTGATGGCAATGCATCAGAAAATGGCCGCCATAATGGAAGCCTGCGTACTCGATATACGTCGAATTCAGGCGCAGGCGAGAAACGGCGATCGAGTCACGCGCGCCCGTTGGCCGATGATAATCCTAAGATCGCCCAAGGGATGGACCGGCCCCCGCGAGTTCGACCACCAAAAAATCGAGGGCTACTGGCGGGCTCACCAGGTACCGCTGCCCGACGTGCATAAGAATCCTGGGCAGCTCATGCTGCTGGAAAGCTGGCTGCGCGGTTATCGACCCGAGGAGCTGTTCGACGAAAATGGCGGTCTCATGCCCGAACTCGCCACCCTCGCGCCTGACGGAATTCGGCGGATGAGCGCAAATCCTCATGCCAATGGCGGTCTCTTGCGGCGTGATCTGCGCATGCCCGATTTTAAAAGCCACGCAATAAAGGTGCCGCAGCCGGGCCAGTCCAGTGCGATGAATACGAGGCCGCTGGGTGCAATGCTGCGCGATGTCATGCGCCTGAACGACGAAAATTTTCGCGTGTTCGGTCCCGATGAAAATACCTCCAACAAGCTGGATGCAATTTACGAGGTCAGCAAGAAACTCTGGCTGGCAGACTATTTGCCGGAGGACGAAAATGGTGGAGAACTCAGTCCCGATGGCCGCGTGCTTGAAATGCTCTCGGAACATACCCTCGAGGGATGGCTCGAGGGCTACGTGCTGACCGGTCGGCATGGATTCTTCGCCACCTACGAGGCCTTTGTTCACGTCATCGATTCCATGTTTAATCAGCATGCCAAGTGGCTCGCCATCTGCGAGTCCCTAGCGTGGCGCGCGCCCATATCATCGATCAACCTGCTGATCACATCGACGGTATGGCGCCAGGATCATAATGGGTTTACCCACCAGGACCCCGGGTTTCTCGACCTGGTCGTCAACAAGAGCCCCGCGGTGACCCGCATTTATTTACCGCCCGATGCCAATTGTCTCCTGTCGACGGCCGACCATTGCCTGCGCAGCCACAACGACATCAACGTGATCGTATGTGACAAGCAGATGCATACCCAGTATCTGGACATAAACGCGGCTGTGAAGCATTGTACCAAGGGGCTCGGTATCTGGGACTGGGCAAGCAACGACCGGGGCGTCGAGCCCGACGTTGTCATGGTGGGCTGCGGCGATGTCCCGACCCGGGAAGCTCTGGCGGCGACCGCGCTGCTGCGCGAGCAGTTTCCCGATCTCAGGATTCGATTTATCAACGTCGTGGACCTGTTTCGCATGACCTCGGCCGAGGAGCACCCGCATGGCCTGAGCGACCGCGATTTCGACAGCCTGTTCACCAAAGATAAGCCGGTGATATTCAACTTCCACGGCTATCCCTGGCTGATCCATCGCCTGGCCTATCGCCGCGCCAATCACCGCAATCTGCACGTGCGCGGATACAAAGAGCGGGGCAATATCAACACGCCGCTCGAACTGGCAATCGAGAACGAGGTCGATCGCTTCAGCCTGGCGATCGACGTGATCAACCGGGTGCCCGGATTACAGGTGGCCGGGGCGCATGCCAAGCAGTTGTTTCGGGACCAGCAGATCGAGTGTCGGATTTATGCTCACGAGCGCGGTGTCGACAGGCCGGAAGAGCTCAACTGGACCTGGCCCGGTTAAGTTATTATCCATGGTGCACAATCACACGATCGAACTGGGCCGAAAGCCCGGTATTCGCGCCCGCTGACGAAAAATAGCGAGATATCAATGGCAGAATTGACATTCTACGGTGCCGTTGAGGGCGTAACCGGTTCGGCGTATTTACTGTCTACCGACTCGGCCAGAATATTGCTGGAATGCGGCCTGTTCCAGGGACGGCGCGAGGAAGAGGCGGCAAATGCCAGATCCTTGCCCTGCAAGGCCAGTGATCTCGACGCGGTGGTGCTGTCGCATGCCCACCTGGATCACTCGGGGCGATTGCCAATGATTGTTCAGGATGGTTTTAATGGGCCAATTTTTATGACTTATCCCACCTACGATTTGCTTGAAATCCTGCTTAAGGATGCCGCGTCCTTGCAGCAGCGCGACGCCGAATGGTAAAATAAAAGGCGGCAGCGAGCCGGCAAAGGGGAAGTCGAACCGCTGTATAAGATGGAACATGTCGAAGCAACACTGCCACTTTGCGTGGGTTGGGAATATGGTCATAAACAGGCCGTCGCTAAAGGCGTTTCGGTGCGTTTTCTCGACGCGGGCCACATCCTGGGTTCTGCAATCGTCGAAGTTTTCGTCGATGAAGGAGGGATTGAGAAAAAGCTGGTTTTCTCGGGAGACCTGGGCAACAGTTGCGCGGCATTGCTGCGCGACCCGGAAATCGTAGAGAGCGCGGATGTGCTGTTACTGGAATCGACTTACGGCGACCGTAATCATCGTTCGATGGACGCGACGCTCGACGAGTTCGAAAGCATTATCGTTGATGCTTCGGCAAATGGCGGCAACATTCTGATTCCGTCGTTTGCAGTGGGCCGCACCCAGGAGATCATTTTTCGACTGGGGGAACTTTACCAGCGGGGAAAACTGCACCATCAGGCGGTTTACCTCGATAGCCCGATGGCGATTGCCGTGACCGAGATCTACCATCGATACCAGGATATTTATAACGAAAAGGATGCCGCAGTCCTAACCGGGAGCTCGCGCCAAAGTCTGCATTCCTTCCTACCCGTTCTACGCTACTCGACGTCGAGTGATGATTCCATGGCGATTAACAAGATCACCAGCGGAGCGATCATCATCGCGGGCAGCGGCATGTGCAACGGCGGGCGTATCCGACATCATCTGAAGCATAATCTGTGGCGGCGCCAATCGCATGTTATCGTCGTGGGCTTCCAGGCTGCTGGAACCCCGGGCAGGGCGCTGGTCGATGGCGCCAAAACCTTTCGTGTGGGCTACGAGCAGATCGCCGTGCGGGCCCGAATCCATACCCTGGGCGGCTTTTCCGCTCATGCCGGTCAATCGCAGCTGCTGGAGTGGATTAGCCATTTCAATAAACCTCGGCCCCGATTGTACCTGGTGCATGGGGAGGCCGAGGTCAAGAGTACTTTCCGGGAATTCCTCGCGCAACAGGGATGGTCGGCGGAAATACCGACAATAAACCAAACGATAGATTTTTGAAAAATAGCTTCTTTTTACTAGAGATAGTTCGATGACAGATACCTTCGACAACCAGAACATCTCTCCTTCCATCGAGGAAGATGCCTGTGCTGCCCGACCGTTGGCGGAGTCTGTGCAATCCATCACGCTATCCTGTAAATTGGCCTACACCGACGAGGCCTTTATGATGCGGGAAGATCTGCGCGCCGTTGGATTGCAGCGGGAGCGGCTCAAATCCGACCTGGTACAGCAGGAAAACGAGGTCGATGCAATCGTGGTCACCTTTGGTAGGACCCGGTTTCCGTCTTCGGAAGTTGCACAGGCGCGCCTGCAGAATGCGGAACGCGAAGCTTTGAAAGATTTTCCCACTACACCATAACAAAGCCCCGCTTCTTGCGGGGCTTTGTGTACAGCTTTGTCTAATGGGTTCGTGTTTTTACATCATGCCGCCCATGCCGCCCATACCGCCCATATCGCCACCGCCCATGGGCATCTCCGGTTTGTCTTCCGGAAGCTCTGCCACCATGACTTCAGTAGTGACCATAAGCCCTGCGATGGATGCAGCGTTTTGAAGCGCAACACGAGTCACTTTGGTGGGATCAAGAATACCCATCTCGATCATGTCACCGTACTCGCCGGTGGCCGCGTTGTAACCGTAGTTACCGCTATTGGCCTTAACTTCGTTAAGTATGACACCATCATCTTCGCCAGCGTTCTTCACTATTTGACGCAGAGGTTCTTCTAACGCTCGACGTACGATACGGATGCCGACTTCCTGATCATCGTTGTCGCCCTTGCAACTCTTGGCCGCATCGAAGCTGCGCACGTAAGCTACACCACCACCGGGTACGACACCTTCTTCTACTGCAGCGCGGGTGGCGTGCAACGCGTCTTCAACACGCGCTTTCTTTTCCTTCATTTCCACTTCGGTCGCAGCGCCTACTTTGATTACAGCAACCCCGCCGGCCAATTTGGCCACACGTTCCTGCATTTTTTCCTTATCGTAATCAGAAGTGGCGTCTTCGATTTGGGCGCGGATTTGGTTCACTCGAGCCTGGATTTCGTCTGCGCTGCCGGCACCGTCGATAATGGTCGTGTTGTCTTTGGTACTTTGGACGCGTTTTGCGTTGCCCAGGTCTTCAAGGCTCACACTTTCCAGGCTCATGCCTACCTCTTCGGAGATCACTTTTCCACCGGTGAGGATGGCGATGTCTTCCAGCATGGCTTTGCGCCGATCACCGAAGCCCGGCGCTTTCACTGCACTGACCTTCACGATACCGCGGAGGTTGTTGACAACCAACGTAGCGAGGGCTTCACCATCAACATCTTCAGCAATGATCACTAAAGGTTTGCTGGATTTGGCCACTGCTTCCAGAATCGGGAGCAGGTCGCGGATATTGGAGAGCTTTTTGTCGTGGATAAGGATATATGGGCTTTCTACTTCAACACTCATGCTGTCTTGCTTGTTGATGAAGTAAGGAGACAGGTAGCCACGATCGAACTGCATCCCTTCGACGAGGTCCAGCTCGTTGTCGAGACCCGTGCCTTCTTCTACCGTAATAACGCCTTCCTTCCCGACTTTCTCCATGGCCTCGGCAATGATGTTGCCTATGCTCTCGTCGGCATTGGCAGATACAGTACCGACCTGGGCGATCTCCTTATTGTCGGAACACGGCTTGGAAAGTTTCTTCAACTCTTCCACGGTGGCAATAACCGCCTTGTCGATACCGCGTTTCAAATCCATCGGATTCATGCCTGCGGCGACGGCTTTCAAACCCTCCTGCAACATAGATTGAGCTAATACGGTAGCGGTAGTGGTGCCGTCACCGGCCACGTCGGAAGTTTTTGAGGCAACTTCTTTTACCATTTGTGCGCCCATATTCTCGAACTTGTCTTTGAGTTCGATTTCTTTGGCTACGGATACACCATCTTTAGTGACGGTTGGGGCGCCGAATGACTTGTCGAGTACCACGTTGCGGCCTTTAGGACCAAGTGTAATTTTGACCGCATCGGCCAAAATATTCACGCCCTTGATCTTTCTGGAGCGAGCGGCCTCGCCAAATAATACTTCTTTTGCTGACATTGATTTAATTCCTCTGCCTATTCATTTATTCGATGACGCCCATGATGTCGTCCTCACGCATGACGATTAATTCTTCGCCATCTACTTTAACTTCGGTACCGGAATATTTGCCGAATAAGATCTTGTCCCCGGCTTTTACATCCAACGCACGAAGTTCACCGTTGTCCAGGAGTTTACCGCTGCCAACTGAGACAACTTCGCCCTCCATGGGCTTTTCCGCGGCGGTGTCAGGAATTACGATACCGCCCTTAGTCTTTTTATCGCCTTCGAGGCGTCTGACCAGCACACGGTCATGCAAGGGTCTAATAGCCATATTTTATAAACCTCCCAGGTCTTTAATATAAGCTGATGATTTTAAATGACTCGAGGTTCTTATTAGCGCTCTCCTCATGTCGGTCTAATCAATGGGGTTGTAATTCAAAAAACCAAGGGTTGCAGGGAATCAGCTAAGGCGAGCATGGAAAATTAGCGTTCGGGCCGCAGGTGGTGCTGACCGTGTAGCGGACGCTGAAACACCATGTTTCCCGGGGGCCCGGGTGTCTTATTGAGGCCGAGCAGAGCCAGTCGAATCAGTAATTCTTAGTCTGAAACAGGCAAATATTGAGTGGACAGCTTCGCTCCCGATAGCTGCCGTTCCGTGTTTCCATGGAGTTCGAGGCAGTTTTTTCCGGATTCATCGAGTGACGTTTGAGCCGCAATCCGGTTTGTGGCAGGAGCCATACCGTGGGACCCGAAGCAATATCTGCTTTCGTCCGCCAAACGTAGCGGATAAAATGAGTTGGTAATCGTTTGGTCCCACCCACATAACTTGATCGCACCTTGTCAAGGTTTAATCCCCAGACAGGAATAAAACAATGCCAACACCCAGTGTATTCAGAATTTCCGATATTCAGGATCGTATCGACAACCTGCCAACCAACGGTACTTTCATCAAACCATTTGTTACGGTAAAACACAGCGATACCATGTGTGCCGGGATCAACTGTTTAAATAAGATTTCAGTGCCCTGGGATCTGACCTGCGACGAACTGATTTTTTGCCTGGAGGGTACTTTTCGCCTGGTGGTTGACGAGAAAGATTACGTGCTCAATCGCGGGGACCTGATGTATGTACCGAGAGACATTCACGTGAAATACGAATGTGATGAGAAATGCATTGTTTTCTATGCCGCCTACCCAGTAGATTGGAAACAGCGTGCCGGCATCACCCATGTACCCGGAATCGATCCTGACGACATGCCTAAGAGCAACTAAACTAACCAGCCCTAAGAGCAACGAAGCACAATCCGTATTTCTTGTATGAGTTAAATCGTTCGTAGAATCAACCGATCGGTGACCAGACCTTATCCGCGTGGACATTCGTCGATATGGCGCACCCTTTGCGAGGTGGTCAGGAGAGGATCAAACGAACAGAAGCCAGCCTGGACCGGCAGCGACCGTCGTTTTGGATGAACTGCAAGCTGCTAGATGGTGATGGAAGTTACAGCGTCTGCGGAACAAATGAAGTAGAGTTGCTATAGCTGGTCTTGGCGCTTACCGATTATTGAAGGTGATAACCCGTTTGGGCAGGGTGAGCCTTAATCGATAATGAGCAGGGGGTGACGCAATGGCTGTCAAGAGCAAAAACTTTCTATGTGAGTTGCGCTTTTTTTGCAAACGGCCAACTCGTTATTTGTTGTGGATAGTGCTGGGTGTGACGCTGAGTGCTTGGGCAGAGGACGATCCGGACTCGCATCATCTGCCGCTGTTCGACAAAGGATATCCGAGGCTGGAAATTGGATTCGAAACCACTACCTGGACAGGGTCGAGCGGTCTCAAACTATGCGGCGGACCCTGTTCTTCCAGAGGCGTTGCTATCTCTCAGGACATGCCCGACGAGGCACAGTTGTACAAACAGGGATTCAACCTGAACCTAGGTCAAAGCGGCCCATTCTCGTTTCGGTTTTTGGACAGGCGGCTGAAGATGGAAGTGAACTTCTAGCGACAATCGGTATCGACTGTCTGATGGTTGTTGACCTCGCTCGGGCGGTGCGTACAAAGGCGCGCATTACGAACTTTTACTACGCTTGGAGGAAGAAGACGGTAGTGTTGTTCAACCCAGCACGTTCATGTCGGCTGCCGAGCGCTATGACATGCCGACAAAGATTGATCATTGGATTATTCGCAGTGCGTTTCGCTGGTTGGACGATTTTGGCAGCGGTTTGTCCTCATTTGCGTACCTGAAAACGCTCCCAGTTGATTTTTTGACGATTGATGGGGTATTTGTGAGGAGTTGGGATTAATTATGTGCAAGGTTATGGTGTTGGTGTACCAAGACCGATTGAGGAGTTATTTGTCGAAGTTCAGCCCCGATCTGACAGTTACCGATTTTGAGGAGGCGACTGTCAGAAGAAGTTTAGTTATTTCTAGCTGATGTCACCCGGCCGGCTGTGGCCACTGTCGGCTGGCGCGCACGGCGCAGGGCAACGTACGCTTTACGCTCAAAACACCGTACCGCGACAGCACTCACTACCCACATCGTCCTCGAGCCGCTGGACTTCATCGCCCGCCTGGCCGCCCTGGTGCCGAAGCCGCGTGTCAACCTCATCCGGTCCGCGCACCACCAGCTTGCCCCGCTCAAGGCTTAGTCGATCCCCTACTCGGTAACTTTCATCCATTCCTGCCCGAAAACACCGCGTAAACAGAAACACTGTCCTGCTTCAGTGCTTCGACAGCATCTTCGAGCGAAGCACTGTCGTGGGCGATGCAAAAAGGTGATACGTCCGTCAATTTTTTTGCCAAGGCGGAACTGTCGGCGCCTACTCTTTCTTCTTTTTGGATTCAGCGATTCTTCTGCGGGCCAATTCCAATTGAGCCGGTGTCAGTTCTTTCGACAGTTTCTCAAACTGCTCCTGGGCCTTGGGTAAGGCTTTGGCTCCCTCCAACAAAACGTAGGCCCGCACGGGATC
>CAMYOI010000125.1 GCA_947259955.1 uncultured Gammaproteobacteria bacterium | reverse complement strand
GCAATTACGCTGATGGTCAGCATGAAGATCGCAAAAACCCCAATGCCCCCCAGATACTTGCCGCCCAAGGCTAATATAATGGCGGAACGCGCCGAACAGGGGACGAAAGTGATCAGCAGCGAAGCGACGACGCGATCGCGTCCGCGGGCGGCAACGGCGGCACTGGATATCGCCGGCACATTACAACCCAGCCCGAGCAGGAAAGGCACGGCAACTCCGCCATGTAAACCGATCTTATGAAAACCGCGGTCGACGACAAAGGCGATTCGTTGCATGACACCCGCCTCCTCCAGCGTTACCAACAACAACACGAGTGGAATCATGTACGGTACGACAATTCCGACCAGGCCAATCAATCCATCCACGACCGCGCGTCCGATGACGCCACCGGTCGTTCGTGGATGCCAGCCAGACACCCAATCGATCAGCGGTGCCGCTGTCATCCCGTCGAGCCAAGTGCTTACCTCAACGACAACGAACAGCACGGCCGCGAACACCACCAGGCTGCCGAGTAAACCCCACTGGGGATGCAGAAATAATTCGTCCAGCCAGTAGCGCCAACCCCTTCCTTCGTGCGGGGAACCCACACGGGTGACTGCCTCATACAATTTGGCCGCGCGGTGATGCCGGTCGGCATGCAGCTCCTCTTCGAGTGGCCGGGGTAGTGTTTGCTCGGCCTCGGTTCGCAAACGCAACAACTCCGGCAGCATCTCAGGCAAGTGTTGATGCATTTCATCTAAAAAGTACTGGTCGCCCGCTGCTATTTGCATGAGCAGAAATGAGTGTGGAACGCGGAACGCCCTTTGCAGCTCGGGGCGAGTCAAGGCTTTACTCAAGGGCTGCAGGCGGTCACAGATGTGCTTGCTGGCGCGTTGCGGAAGTGGATATTCCCCCTCGCGCACAGCGTCCACCGCTGCCGCGAATAAATCCGAGATACCGTGCCCCATCAGCGCTACGGTGGGTACCACCGGTACTCCGAGTAATCTACTGAGGGCATTCGCGTTAATGTACCGTCCCTTTTTCCAGGCCTCATCCATCATATTCAACGCGATAACCATGGGCCGCCCCAACTGGCTAAGTTCTAGGTTGAGCTCCAGGTGGCGCTCTAGCGCCGTCGCATCGATCACTTGGATGATGACGTCGGGCGGGGTAAAGGGGGCGGGTGCATCACCCGGCTCGTGCACCGAAACCATCGGCAACTCGTCACCCCACAGCAGATACTGTAAGGCAACCAGATCATCACGCTGAATGTTGTTTAGGGAATGGATGCTCGGCAGATCGACCAGGCGCGCCTCGTCAAAGCCGATCTGAACCGCACACTCTCCATAAGCGCGTTGTGTTCCGGTCAGCTGCCCGGTATTGATCGATGTGCTCGATACCGCCTTGAAAAGCGTACTTTTGCCGCTGTTGGGCATACCGACAAGCGCGATACGCAAGCGCCGATCGCCACGAAACAGAGGTGTGCGAAGCGGAACGTTGGTTTCATCATTCTTTGTATGTAGATCCACGACTTTACAAATACCCACCCCGCAATGGGACTAGTCCGGGCCCGAAGCCGCCATTCAGACTGTGGTAACCGAGCCCGCAGTGTCCAGCCAAAAATTCGACTACCAGTGGCACGGCATTGTCGCACGACAGTAGCGCCGAAAGCTAAGAATAGCGTGCGATGCCATAGGCATCAAACGGACCGATATCTTAAAAGGTCCCAGGCGAGTTCTAGTCGAAGGGAATCCTGGGTCTTGCGCCATCGCTCGGGATCCTGGTGAGAAATGCGGGCTAGGAATAATCGGGATGGGCAGGTAAGTAGGCCGGATCGTTGTCGAGGAGGGTGCTTGTAGTAAAAGAGACAACGCGTATAGTTCTTAATCTGTGTGACTCGACTAAACGACTTTTGAGCAATCCTGGGCCAAGTAAATATAACTGAATGAAAGGAAACAAAATCAAAGACGTAAAAGCCTTTTGCATCACTCGAGACAATACTCCGCCAGACGATGCTGTCGAAGCGCTGCGACGAGATGGCGTAGTGTGCTTGCGCAATGCCTTCAGGCAGGAATGGATGAACGTTATCGAACAAGGTATCGATCAGGCGTTGAGTGGCGCGAGCACGGACCTCGACATCGTGCAGCGAGACGGTGATGCAGGGTCATTTTCTGTTAGTTCTCATGCATGGAGGGAGGTAGAGCCGTTTCGAGAATTTATTTTTGAGTCCCACCTTGCCGATATCGCCTGGGCCATGCTGGAAACCACGCAGCTGGTTTTGTTCTACGACTTTCTGCTCATCAAGGAACCACGTAGCGACAACGCCGCCACGCCGTGGCACCAGGATCACTCCTATTATCCGCTTGACGGCACCAAGGCAATCAACTGTTGGGTTGCGCTGGACAACATTCCAAAGGAATCTGCACTCAGGTTTATGAAGGGCTCGCATCGGCCTGCAACGCTATTCCGTGCGGTGAATTTCGATGAGCCTCGAAAAGACTATCGGCACGCACGTAAAGACTTGCCCATGCCGCCGGACGCAGCCGGTTCAGACATGCCGATACTCGCCTCGGCCATGTCCCCTGGGGATATGCTGATCTGGAAGTCATACACGTTGCACAGTGCGCCGGGCAATCGACTTGACCGAAGGCGGGCCGCTTTGTCCGTCAACTGGGTTGGCGACGAAATTGTTTACAATGCCAAACCCTCGCTCGAGACCTACCGAGATTCAACCCTGACGATAGGAAAGCCGATTGTTTGTAAGAAGTTTCCACTGGTTCGCTGCACCTAGCATAGGTTTATACAGAGAAGCATGCATTGGACGCACAGAGTACGAACACTAACCGCTTAGCGAATCAAAAGCTTCGTCTGCTGTACCCTGACCGGGCACAAACACCACGGACACGGCTAATTGATTGGGCGAATAGATGGTGGTCCTCAATAGTAGGCCACGCCCCGGTACAACCGCCTGCTCGGTGATTGTGCGAAGGTTCGTAGTGTCGTCAAAAGACTCCTCGATCTGATCGAATTCAATTTTCATCGTTGCTTCCTGTTGTTGTCATGGGTGGTGCGCCGGGCGCGGTTTTCTAAATTAGTGGGTTGAAGACAAGGTACCAACAAAGTGTCACACGGCCATGACGCAGGCGCAAGCTTTTGAAACGGCTGTTCCAAATCGACATACAAACCTGCCGGCACCAAACCGCAAACGTTCCCTGCGTTATTGCCCGCGGTGGCCATAGCGAGATTCGAGGCTCGATGGCTGAATCGCATCAGGCGATCTGCACAACGATATCGCGCAGAATGCCGCCGGCGTGCTCCAAGCGGTCCGCGGCGTTGGAGAGATGGCGGTAGACCTCACGAGATTTGAACATCTCGATGACGTGCCTCATCGCATTCACCTCGGCACCTTCGGACTTCCGGCTCAGGGCCTCGAGATGCTTGTCAGCGTTGAAAAGCTCGGCCAGGGCCGATCGATATATCTTCTCCGTGTTTCGCTCTGCCTTGCGCGCCTTCGCAGCATACGCCTCAGCATCCATGGGCTTGGTGGACAGCTTCGCGTAGCCGTCGCGCAGCGCTACGCTGCCGTCGCGGATCAAGCGCGCCATCTCGGCCATATGCTCGTTGGGCTTGATCTCCAAGACTTCCACCTCGCGCACTGTGCTCTTCGCGTAGTTGACGATCTCGTCAATGGTCACGATCGCACGATAGATGTCCTCGCGGTCCATGGGCGTGGCAAAGGCGCGGTTCAGGATCGCCATATTACGTAACTTGAGTTCGTCGCCCTCCTTCTCCAGGGCCCGCACCTGGTTGGCGAACTCTATATCGCCGGTCTCCATGAACGTCACGAACACCTCCATCGACTTGACGACCAGATCGCATTGTTGGTTGATCAGGCCGTAGAAGTCCGGCATGCGGGGAAACACGCGGTCGACGAGTTTGGTGACAACAGAATCGGCGCTGCCGCTCATAGGTTATTCCTCTTGAAGTAGTCAGATTACGTGCAAATTATTGAATCGCTCATGCCGCTCAGTTCAGGCCAATGAAGGTGTTTACCACAAGGTAGGTCAGCACCGATACCGTGCCGGCGCAAGGGATGGTGATGATCCAGGTGCTGACGATCTCTTTAGCCTTCGCCCAGCGCACCGCCTTCGGGCGCTCCGAGGCACCGATGCCCATCAGCGATGAGCTCACCACGTGCGTTGTCGACACCGGCGCACCGGCCACGGATGCGCTGAAAATAACTGCCGCCGAAGTGAGTTGGGCATCGAAAGCATGGATGGGTCGTACTTTGAAGATTCCGAAACCGACGGTGCGCACGATGCGCCAACCGCCGGAGAGGATACCCAGAGTGATCGCCGAGGCACAAGACAGGATGACCCAGAAAGGAACATGAAATTCTGCGATGAAGCCGCCATTAAGCAGCACCAGGGTAATGATTCCCATGCTCTTCTGGGCATCGTTGGCGCCGTGAGAAAAGGCCAGACCGGCGCATGAGAAGATCTGAATGCGCTTGAAGAACTTGTTCACGGTCGGCTTCGCCGCGCGCATCAGAAAGAAGACCAGGCGGTGAATCATGAATCCGGCCCAGAAACCGATGACCGGCGATAACACCAGGGCCAGCAGCACCTTAGTAACACCGGTAAAGTGCCCTTGGGCAAGCTCAGAGAAACCCCAGAGCACATGGTCCGTGCCCACGGCGACCACCACGGCCCCGGTCAAGCCCCCGACGAGAGCGTGGGAGGATGAAGAGGGGATACCGAACCACCAGGTAATCAGGTTCCAGAAGATGGCCCCGCTCAAGCCGCAAAGGATGATCGTGACCGAGAGCACGGCTGCAATGTCATCCAGGTTTACGAACTTTCCGATCGTGTTGGCCACCGCCGTGCCCCCGAGGACCGGTCCGAGAAACTCAAAGGTGGCAACGATCACCACCGCCTGAACCGGTGTCAGCGCCCTTGATGCGATTGGCGTGGCGATGATATTGGAGGCGTCGTGGAAACCGTTCGTATAGTCGAATATCAGAACGACCACCACGGCCGCGTACACAAGCACGGATAGAATTTCCATTAGGTTTTGTTCTTGCGTATCGTTTTATTTTTTTTGCGCCGGACATAAGGGCACTTGCCAGCCATAAATTTGCCCTGATAGCCTATCATGCTTGGCTTCCTAGACTCAAAGGCGGGGTGTAGTCCACAGGCCCCTGACATCCTTGCTCTCTTTCTTGGAGCTGCCACTTGCGATAACCCGCTCGGTGTTTGAAATCAAACGCGAAGCGACAGGTTGATAATGCTGATACTATACATCCTCGTGTCTACATTGGGGTCAGAGCAAAAACAGCTAAAGCTCGCCGACAGCCTGTATGCGGATATCGCAAGTTACAGTCGACTAACAGGCGAGAACGAAGACTCGACGCGTCGCGAAACCGGAGGGCATGAAAGAGATGGAGCGATCTCACGGCCGGGGCGAAGTAACCGCGCAGCCCCAAAAGGTGGTAGTCAAGGCAATCGTGGTGGATCTGGGTGGCGTGCTGTTTGCCGAAGGCAGTTCCGAGGCGGCTGACGTGCTGTCTCGCCGGTATGGATATGACAAAAACGTGGTCCTCGGTGTTTTCCATTCCCCCGAGAGTATTGCTCTTAGAAAAGGGCTGATCTCAGATGAAGAGTTCTGGTGCTGGGCACAACGTGGCTTGCCGGAACGTTATGACGCTCGGACTATTCAACAGGCATGGTACGATGGGTACCTGCTCGACCAAGACGTACTGAAACTCATACGGCGGCTCAAATCCCGATACAAGCTCCTTGTATTCTCCGGAAACATCAAGAGCCGCGTTGACTATCTGGACGGAAAGTACGATTTCCGGAAGTATTTTGACCAGGAGATTTATTCATTCGAACACGGCCTGAATAAACCGGATAAGGCGTTTGTGGATGTGATGCTAGAGAAGGCAGGCTGTAGGCCCGATGAGATCGTCTATATCGACGACCAAATATCCTCCACGGCTCCGGCACAGGCGCTGGGGGTGAACACTGTAATATACAGACGCGGAGAAATCCAAAAGCTAAGAGAATCGTTATCGCGATTGGGCGTGGAGTTGCATTCTCATTGACGGGGTGTCAATTCTCAAAATAAAGGGTATACCATGTAGTATCCCTTAACGGTCAAAAACCATACTTTGGAGGATAAAAGTGCTGTCCGGTGACACTGACGCAGTTGTCTCATTCCGCAACGTTACCAAAAGATATGGCGACGTAACTGCGGCGGCTCACCTCGATCTGGATGTTACGGCAGGCGAGTTTTTGTCATTTCTTGGACCATCCGGATGCGGTAAAACGACCTCCCTTCGAATGATTGCTGGCTTTGATCAGCCTAGTGAAGGAGAAGTTTTTCTCGAGGGGCAACGAGTAAATGGTGTGCCGGCGTATCGTCGACCGGTAAACATGGTGTTTCAACATTACGCGTTGTTTCCACATCTCAACATTGAAGAAAATGTGGCTTACGGATTGAAGCAGCGCTCACCAAAACCACCGTCCAGAGAAATCGAAACGCGAGTAGGTGAAATGCTGGAATTGGTACAGTTGTCTGGCTTCAATAAACGTCGTATTTGGGAGATGTCGGGTGGCCAGCAACAGCGTGTGGCTCTTGCTCGAGCATTGATCAACAAACCTAAAGTGTTGTTGCTGGATGAACCATTGGCAGCGCTCGATCGGAAGTTGCGTCGTGAAATGCAGATCGAACTGCAAAACCTCCAGCGCAATGTCGGAATCACTTTTGTATTGGTAACTCATGACCAGGAAGAGGCGCTGTCGATGAGCGATCGAGTATGTATTATGCGGGAGGGCAAGATCGTTCAGATAGGTAGCCCACTAGATCTATACGATCGGCCAAGTAATAGATATGTGGCGGATTTTGTGGGCAAGTCGAATTTTTTCGATGGCGCTATCGATCGTATTGATACCACGGCTGTGAATGTGAAACTTAGTTGCGGTCTTATGATTAAAGCAAACAATGGACCTGACCTTGAATCCTTTGAATCAGGTGACCCCGTTTGCATCAGCGTTCGTCCAGAACAGGTTATACTTGCACGAAAAGAGGAGCAACTTCCGGCCGATTGTGGCGTAAGGTTAAAAGCACGCGTTATGAATCGAATTTTTCTGGGTGAGCACACTGAGTATTTGCTACGGGATGAAAAACTTGGCGAGTTTTTGGTTCTATCACCTCGACAAAACGAACGCAGCGAGCGACCCTTCGATAAGGATGAGGTTGTACTTGCAGCATGGAGCCGAGATACCGCACTGGTTCTCAGTAGTGGATAATATGAGGAAACCTTTCAATTTGTTGACTTAATCGATAGGAGGAGAGTATGTCTAAAAAAAATGATCAACCGATTTCACGTAAAAAATTCATGCAGGAACTAAGGCGCTATGAACGTGGATCAGTAACACGTCGACACTTTCTTGGTGTAACTGGTCTCGGCGTTGCTACAGCAGTTATCGGTGCCGCGGTGCCTGGATTGCTTCCCCGGAAATCCTTGGCAGCCACCGACATTGGCGACCGTGTGATCTTGGCAACGTGGCCAAACTACCATGATCCAGCAAATTTTAAAAAATTCACCGAAATGACTGGAGCTCACGTGCAGGTAAATGTATTTGGATCCAACGAAGAAATGCTTGCCAAGCTTCAGGCTGGTGGTAGTGGATGGGACGTTTTTGTTCCAACAAACTACACGATTACCACCTATGTTGGGGAAGATTTAATTGAGCCGCTAGAGCTTTCCAAGATTAATAACTTTGAAGCAGGCGCTTTCGATCCCCGTTTCTCAGACGCGGGTACAGTTAACGGTACCGTGTATGCGGTACCCAAAAACTGGGGAACCACGGGATATGTAGTAAACACTAAACATACGGGCGGGAAGCAGCTGACCACATGGAAGGAATTCTGGGATATTACAAAGACCGATTTCACTGGACGTACCATGGTCCACGACTACCAATTGACAACGATTGGTAATGCATTGAAGTATTTCGGCTATTCCTTTAATTCGGTCGATCCAAACGAACTGGCTGATGCTGAGAAACTTCTAATAGAGGTCAAGCCGCACCTGTACGCTATCAACAGCGATTACCAGCCACCATTGCGCAATGGCGATGCTTGGATGTCAATGTGTTGGACAGGTGATGGTAAGCAACTCAATACGGATATGCCAGAGATGCAGTATGTCCTTGGTAAGGAAGGTGGCGAGATTTGGAGCGACTACTACGCAGTGCCGAAGAGCGCACCTCATAGAGAGGCAGGCTATGCACTGATTGACTTCTTACTTGATCCAGCGGTTAACGCGAAGGAGGTGCTCGCCCATGGATATCCGGTTGCAGATAGCCGCACGAATGAACTGCTACCGAAGGAACTGTTGGAAGATCCAATCCTCTATCCAGCGCAGGAATTGCTAGACGCTCTGGAGTTTGGCGCAGCGGCAACACTCACTGATCCTAATCGGGCTGAGTTACTCGCACGGTTTAAATCAGCTTAGTGCAATCCACTAGGCGGTAAGGATTCCCGATATGTACGGTTCCTGGGCCAACAGATTGCTGTTGGTCCCGGCAACCGTATGGTTGTTGGTAATGCTGGTCTTACCGCTGCTGGTGGTTATCATTTTTAGTTTTGGAGAGCGGGGTGCGGCCGGAGGCTACGTCCCAGCGTTTACTCTGGAACAGTATGCGAATCTGTCTGCGCGTTTTACCGCATTCAAAAACACCCTACTTCTTGCCCCTACGGGGACTCTTTTGTGTTTGCTTGTCGCCTACCCATTGGCCTATTTTTTGGCAGTAAAAGTTCAGCCAAAGTGGAAGACTCTGCTTTTGGTTATGATCATAGTTCCTTTCTGGACAAGTATTCTCATACGAACATACGCATGGATTTTTATTTTGGGTGGACAAGGATTGCCCAAAGTCTTGGGGTTTCTTGGCATAGAAGGGGTGCGATTGATTAATACGCCCACGGCAGTACTTATCGGTATTGTGTACGGTTACCTGCCTTTAATGGTCTTTCCAATCTATGTGAGTTTGGAAAAACTCGATAAACGCCTGCTCGAGGCAGCTTCTGATCTTGGTTCCTCACCAATCAGAGCATTCCGAAACGTTACGCTGCCTCTTTCAATCCCCGGTGTGGCTACAGGTTGCATGCTCGTATTTATCCTGAGAGTTCCTGATCCCAGCTTTACTAGGCGGCGGTAAAGTATTTTTCATCGGCAACGCGCTTGTGGATCTTTTTCTGCAATCGCGCAATTGGGCATATGGATCTGCAGTTGCAGCGACCCTGGTGATTATCATGCTAGTGACGGTAAGCATCTACATGAAACTTGTCGTGCGGAATGCCAGCAAGGGACAAGATGAATCATTGTTTTAGATTAAAGTCGTTATGAGAATCTATACGCTGGTAGTCTATTTATTTTTATATATCCCAATTGGGATCATAGTACTTTTTAGTTTTAATGCAGGCAGGCATGCGAGTGACTTTCACGGGTTTTCCATTAAGTGGTATGGAACGGTTTTAGCAAACCCATTTGCTATGGAAGCACTTGCGACAAGCCTGATCGTCGCGTCAACAACCGCGGTACTGGCAAGTATTTTTGGAACCATGGCTGCACTTGCGTTGCAGAAAGTCAAGGGACGTATCCGTGCTATTTATGACGCAGCGATCTATATCGCCATAATGATCCCCGGAATAGTCATCGGCATCGCTACGTTGATCGCGCTGGTCACGGCGTTTAAGTATTTGAACCCGGTGCTGGAGAATTTTTGGCCAAGGGTCCTGGGCGATGCGCCGCACCTAAATATGGGCTACGCGTCTGTGATTGCGGCCCACACGATGTTCACCATGGCACTTGTTATCGTGATAGTCCGGGCTCGAATCAGCGGTATGGATCGAGCTCTGATCGAAGCTTCGGCGGATCTCTACGCGACACCTTGGCGGACTTTCTGGCAAGTGACACTGCCGCAGATATTTCCAGCCATTCTGGCCGGATTTTTACTCAGCTTTACCTTCAGCTTTGATGATTTCATTATCGCTTTCTTCGTTGCCGGGACCGAGACTACCTTGCCGCTTTACGTATTTTCATCAATACGACGCGGCGTAACTCCGGAAATCAATGCGATAGGAACAATGGTATTAACGGTATCACTAACGTTGTTGATTACAGCTCAGTTTCTGTTACGTGGCCGCGGCTCTCAGTCAAGTACACAATAGTATAGTACGCGAGGGACCTACAGTCGTGGAACAATGTCGTCTAGTCGACGATGTGTTAGATCGGAGCCTTCTCCATTTCCCACTCGCCGGACTTCCGGTCGTAACGCGACAAGGTGAAGCAATGCCAGTCCTGATCGTCCAGCTTTGGGTGATCCGCCCGGTAGTAGTAACCCGGCCAGCGGGTTTCTGTCCGGAACATAGTGCGGTGGGTCACGGACTCTGAGGCCAGCAGCCGGTGTTGAAGCTCCCGTGCCCGTTGAAGCTGGTGCAGGTCTTCGGCCCAAAGATAGTCGAGGTCTTCCCGTAACATGCCCAGCAGCTCCAGTCCGCGGGTGAGCAACGGCTCGTTGGTTGTGTAGTGGGAGCTGATGCCGCCCACATACTCATCCATGATCTTCTCGAGACGTTGAAGGCCGCTAATCGGCAGGAGGTAGCTCGGCGAAACTGTGCCGGCGACGATCTCATTGCGACCGACCTGGTAGGTCTCAAGGGGTTTGAGAATCTCCTGCAAATGCTCCGAACTGCGCGTAACCCACATCGTCGAGAAGAATGATCGGGACATTGGGCTCGTCTCCCGTAAAGGTCGCATCTTCCGGCCAGTCCTCCTCCGATTCCTCAAAGGTCTTGGCAATCTTGCCATCGAAACCCGCCATCCTTGGATCTTCTTCCTTCGCTTGGCTATCACTAAGAACAAATCCTACCAGCGGTAGAATCATAATGAATGTCGCAAGATTTTTTTCATGGTAATTAGTATGTATGGTGATAAGTATGTTGGGTCTATTGTTCTTTTGTGCTACTAATGTTGATGCCACAAGATGGGTTACACCCGTTTTCCTAGACACCAAATAGATTGCACTGGAAGCAGTGAGGTTTCCAAGTCAGCATTCGATGTACTTTTTCTGGTAACCATTGTCGCCATCATTCTGAACTTCACCGTCTATATCCCTTGAAAAACTCGGCCAGTCTACAGGCAGCAGAAGGCGCTTCAGCGGGAGCAATCGTTTAAGTTTGACGATGCCGGTGCATCAATCTCCAATGAAAAGCCTGCTGTCCGGGTTGACAGGCAGTGTAAATCGGCAAAACGGGACCGGAGTGCGCAAATAATGCTCGTCCCGCGCTGGCGGAAATCCACGCACCTCACTCCCGGCCAGGTGAATCTCGCGTTTCGGCAGAGCCAGCGAGACGTCCGGCGAACTCTCCAGTATCCGTTCGTCCGCTACCAGGACGCGTTCCAGCATCGTTACGGCTTGCTCGACATCATCGAGCGCGCATCAGGGTCCGTCAGTGACACCTGATTATCCGGATGCGCTTCTACCTCGGCTTTGCGTTGCTTGAGTTCCTCCGTCTTCTACTCCATCGAGGCAATCTTTTGTTTTAACTCCGTCGCCGTTACTTCCCGGATCTCCGGTTCTTCCCGATCCACCGCATCAAGCTTCGCCAAATACCGGTCAATGTTCGCCTGCGTCTTCCGCAGACGCCGTTTCACACTATTGCGGGTGAAATTCTTGTCCCGGCTGTTGACCACCTTGAACTCGCTCCCGTCAATCACTATCAGCGTAGCTGAGAACAGCTCAAGCTCTCGACACACACCAACAAACTCCGTACACACCCGCCGAATCGCGTTCTTGTTGTCACACCGAAAGCCCGCAATCGTCTTGAAATCCGGCATCAGGCGCCCAGTCAGCCAAATCAGCTCCACGTCACGGTGCGTCTCCCGTTCCAAGCGTCGGGTCGACTGCATCCGGTTTAAATAACCGTACACATAAATCTTCAACATCGTCGCCGGGTGATACCCCGGACGACCCGTTACACTCGGTTCCGCTCCAGTGAATCCAAGTTCTTGCAAATCAAGCTTGTCGACAAACACATCAATCACCCGTACCGCGTTGTCTTCCGCTATGTATTCGTCAAGACGTTCGGGGAATAACGTGGTCTGGGATCGGTGCTCTCCTTCAATGAAACCCTTCATTACACTTACCTCCACCCTGAAACCAATACATTAAAATAACCACAACGTTTTCACACACCCTCGGCCGAAAGCGGCCATAGCGTCGTCTAAATCTTCGTAGATTTTACTTCCGCTACATACTCATACCCGTCATTGTTGAGATCGAGCATGTAGGGGAGATTGCCGTCTCGCACTAGGCAGTCCGGCCGTTCCGGTCCGTATCCTTACATTCTTAAATTGCTACCGATTGTGGGATTGTTTAGGCTATATACCATGTCAACGCTGACCCGCCTGGATTGCGGTGAATTGCGAGGTGACCTATCGATGTTCGAGGTAGGTGCAGACGGCCAGGTTACACTTCCGGTCAGCGCCTGGTTGATCCGCCATCCACCAGGCACTATGTTGTTTGATACGGGGATGCCTGCTGAGTTTGTCGAGCGTTCGGACCGCGCGCGACTTGTTGAGGAAGAAGTGAAAATCGGGTTTGGCGTCAATGACACGGTTGGGGCGCAGCTGGAAGCCGTGTCGCAGGATCCCGGGAGAGTGGACTTCGGGGTTATCTCCCACCTTCACTTCGACCATGTAGGCGGGTTGTCGATGATTCCCAATGCAACCTTGGTCATCCAACGTAAGGAGTGGGAGGCGGGCATGGCGGTAGATCACGACGCTGAGACGCATCATGCACGCGGGGACTACGATTTGGGCCACATGCTGTGTTTGATCACTGAGCTCGTGTTTTGTGATATGTGCCCCCCCACCCGAGATCACTAAAGTTCTTGAGGCAGATAGTGGTGGCTTCGATGAGACTCCGATTGACGCTTCTGTATAATGGTCTGCCGATTGCACGTTCTGCGGCGTGACTCTTTCTTATTCCCGGCGCGTCCAACAGACTATGAACGAACCCGTCAATCTACTTGACCTCCTGCAGGGATATGGTGACATATTCCGCGATGCCGCTTATCTCTTAATCATCGGGATCGTCGGTGTTTTTCTGCTACACCGAATGGCAAAACGATTCATTTTCCCACACTTCCAGAGTACCAGACTTCTCACAGTAATTTTTACTATGCTTTATGTAGTGGTGCTGGTTGTAGCAAGCCTGCTGACCCTGGAAGCATTGGGCTACGATGTGGATGCAGCTGCTGAACTCGTGATTCTGTTGCTGGTCGTCGTGGCAACACTATTGTTCCTGATTCTCCCATACCTGCCCACATTGCCTTACAGAAAGGGCGATGTTGTCGACATTGCAGGAACATTCGGTGCCATCGAGACCGTTACAGCTTTTCAAACGAAGATCCTGACATTCGACGGTAAGCTGATTTCTCTGTTAAACAGCCGCGTGCTCGCATCGAACATCAGCAACTACTACGCCACACCCAACCTGCGAGTCGAACTGACCCTGGAACTGAATCCGGAAAGTAACGTCGAGCAAGCCGTAACGATGCTGGAACGCGTCCTGGTAGCGGACGAACGGATACTGGAGAGCCCGGCATCAGGTGTGTACGTACTCAACGTCGATCCTCAACGGATCAAAATTACCGGCTAGTTCGCCGGACGTCTCGCTGGCTCTGCCGAAACGCGAGATTCACCTGGCCGGGAGTGAGGTGCGTGGATTTCCGCCAGCGCGGGACGAGCAGTGATGCCGAATTTGGTCTCGTGATGGGTAAATTTAGGGTACTGTCAAGTTAAGTAGTTGCTTAAAGTAAAAGTGGGTTCTCCTGATATTTTATTGTCCATTTTGAAAAGAAAATGGTTTGGTCTTGTCAAAACTGCATGCTTTTGCAGCCTCCAGAGCCATGCCGTCCCATGCTGTATCGTTAACTTGACAGTACCGATGCAGTTAGCACCTAAACAGCCACATGTATTGTCATTTTTCAGAGTAATAGTTAGCTCGCACGCAGGAACCAATAAAGTTGCATATAAGTCGTTCTGCGTGGATCATGGTCGTATTTCCAACATCATACTGTGGCGCAATTTCAACCAAGTCCATCCCTAAAACTCTGCCCTTTTTAACTAATCCGTGTATCAGCTTTCGCAACTGTATCCATGACAATCCTCCGGGGGTTTGAGCAAGTACCGCAGGCATAATAGTTGGATCAATACCATCTGCATCGATGGTTAAATAGTAAGGTCCATCTCCAGGTATTTTATCTAATACAGCACCCATTCCAATTTCGTGCATTTCGTAGGCATCTATAATTGTTGCGCCATAATTCATTGCATCTTCAACATCTGCTGTACGCGCACTTCCAATTCCTCGCATACCAATCTGAATGATTTCATTAATCCAAGGCATTTCAGATGCTCGCCTTATCGGACTCGAATATCCTTCGGCTTCGCCATTGATTTCATGGCGCCAATCGAGATGCGCGTCTATGTGTACAAGTGTGATATTTTCATCAAATACTTCGAGGGCTCGCATCACGGGTATGGGAATCCCATGGTCTCCACCTAGTGTGATTAGTGTTGCATTTGCGCCAAATATTTTTCTTGCCACTTGCTCTGCTCTAACATAGTGCTCTTTGTGATCTGACTTATCAGCCGTCACATTTCCGCAATCAACAACTTTTATATCTCTATCATCAAGTAGAGAGCCTCCGAGATCCCAATCGTAATGATTACGCGAATACAGAATATCGGCTTGATTTGTAAACTGACGTATGGCATCAGGTGCTCCGCTTTGGTCATTTGCCATAGCATGAGTTTCATACGGCATACCATAAGGAATACCCAATATCGCAATGTCTCCATCGAATTCATCAATCGAAGAGATCATTGGAAAACCCAGAAACGATTGCGGCTGTAATGTTGGCGGTGCGATCAGATTTGTTTTCATTGATCCAACTAATCAAGTAATTTCTACGAATGTCCGGTTAGGGTGCCGCATTCTCATTATCGTGCAGCCGCTGGATACCCGCAATGAAATGGAGCGGCGCTACGCCTGAGCACAAGAATTGACCGCTTAGTCCGGTACAGGAGACATGGCGTTAAATCCCGTTGCATCGCAGCAGCGAAATCTCAGGCCAAGCCGAAGCAGACGTTTTAAGAGCAGCACCAAATCGTCGGGAAGTTGCCCTTTCCAGCCGGTCGATGGCTACGGCCGGACGGGCGATATAGCGGCATAGCCGCTCCAGCTTACGCCGCTGGCAGACTTGCGGGCCGTGTCCTCCCCAATACAGTCAATACTTATCATTCACCCGGATTATTTATATAGTATGTTTCTCATAGAAATAAACTGAAGCCGGGCGGATTAGCCACGCTGGCACAGCCTCGTATTACAGGGAGTCATTAGAATGAATACCGAGCAAATGTTGGCCGAATTATTCGATATCTTCGATACAAATAAAGATGGCGTGATATCTCGAGGTGAATTTGTCGAGTTAGCTGAATGCCTGTTACACGAAAAAGGCTTGAATTTTAGTAGCGATATTTTCAATCGTTTTGATGAAAACCATGATAACGTCATTTCTAAGGAAGAGATGGTCAACATGGTCATTGACCTTGCTCTTTAATATGTAATCCACCAGATATGGCCCATAGTGAACAATCATCCATTGGGCTGAGCTGGCCAGCAGCGTTGTCAGATACGCTAGATTTTCCTCTATACAGATAGCAGCTATCCAGATGATTCGGCAGAAGAGTTGATGCCTGCCTCTACCATTGGCCTACTAATGACCGTAACGAGTACGGAGGAGCCCGTCGTGCCACTTGCCTCGAGTGGCCGCAGTTGGCCGGGTCCCGCCTACCGCACTGCAACATAACTCTACCCGCCCAAGCCTATTCGCTCTGGCCGCTATGGCGGTGACAACCGTCGTTCCCGGGAAAGGATTATCAGCGTTTTCTTAAATACCGGAATCGACCCACTGCCGGTCGAGACCTGATCACGGAACGCCTGCAGCGCTCCCTTTACTGCCGTTCGTTTACAAGAAGATAAAAACGAGTTGTTGCGCCGCACCATCACTATCTCAGTACGACGTGTTCCGGCCGTTCAAATAAGTGCCGCAAAGCGGATATTCGCCTCGTATTCTGGTTTATTAAGCTCCGATAGTGGAGTCCGTATTTGCTAGAATGACAATCGTAAACGCCCGCACATGACAATCGTAAACGCCCGCACCAACATAGCGTCCCTGCCGCCGGGCGACGTCGGCAGGGCTTAGCTCTTGAGCAGCGTATGACGGACGCTAAACAAAGACTTTTGACAGGTGCATTTTTCATCCTTATGGGTGTTCTCATCCTTCTGGCCGCATTTGGAATTGGCCCTATGGCGGCCTCACGGATGAACGCACCGCACTGGATCATCGGTTTATGCGGGCTATTCTTCGCAAGCGGAGGTGTTATCCTCATTGCACCAACCCACAAGATAGCAAGATTGGCAGCTGGTATAGCCGTCGTGGGGATTACCGTAGTCTGTGCTTGGGCAGCGCTTTTCGGGGACGCCCGGTACTTTTCGGGTGGAATGTCTGTGTTTTCTCAGGATACAGAAGTTCTTATCGCTAGAGCCTTGTTCGGAGGGGTCGCCATCCTTGGTGGAGCAATTTCTGCCAATGCCGTGCGTAGAGCGTTAAATTAACTGTTGAAGCGTTTTTACCATGTGTTTGGCTATCCGCTCACGGGGGGACATAAAAAACGCCGCGTATCGGCAACGCAGGGCATACTCGATTCCAGTTGTGGTGCGCCGCATATACGTCGTGGGCGTTTTCCTGGGCATGCTGTTATGCGCCACAACGTTGTCAGTGTCGGCCGATGATTGGGCTGCATCGCAAACGAAAGAAGCATTCAGCACCTCACGCGAGTATTTCGTCAGGGTAGTTCCCGGCGAAAGTATAGGCGATACCGTTGGTTTTGCCGGGGGAAAGAAAGGGAAATATGCGGTGGTCGAATTCTATCGTCGCGATCAGGACGGTTCTTACAGGCTGGTAGCCGAGGGTGTCCTGCTCAATCCTGTTGCGCCAGTCGAGTTCTTTATTTCTGACGACGGGCGTCTTGCGACCATCGATAATTGGCATAACCTTGGATATGGACAGGTTGTCGCGATATATGACTCGCGTGGAAAGGTAGTCCAGTCATACGAGTTGAGCGATTTGTTCCAGGACGAGGAAATCAAGAATTTCGACCGAAGCATGTCCTCAATTCAGTGGAGGAACAGTCCTGTTTACATCCGAGCAGACCAAAAAACACTATTGATCACAGCTAAAAGCGGTGGAAATTTTCTTTTCGGTTTGGAAACGGGGCGTTTCAAGTACTGCGAATACCAGGACAAGACATATCGTTGTCGAACGGCAAATCAGCCAAGGGAATGGATGCCCAATAACACAGTGCAACTACTCCGTTGAAGTGACCCGCTGGCCATGATCGTTCATTCTGGGGCAAAATCGACCGAGGACTGATCTCGCGGCGGCTACGCCTAATCGTTATGTACATATAGCATGAACAAGCGAAGCTTTCTGTCAGGCATTGTCATTGGCGCAGGAGCAGTAATCTCAATAATTGCGTTATTTACATATTTTCTTCCAGAGCTATATTTATATTCTGAAAATCGTAATTTCAAAAACACAAGGAAAAAGTCCGAGCTTGATTGCAATGCTATGCCTCTGCATTGCTTGGTAGAAGAAGGGGAGCCAGATGACATCAACAATTATATTCAGAGGGGAGGTTCCCTGGAGTTAAAAGATAATTGGGGGCAAAGTGCTTTATTGTGGGCTCTACGTAATAACAAGGGCTCATCTGTTCCAATTCTTCTTCACGCGGGTGCCAACCCAAACACAAAAGATGAAAATGGTATTTCTATTCTATATCAAGCGATTGTATGGGAGAACTACGATATCGCTGACTCACTGCTACAGAATGGAGCCGATATTAATCTACTAAGTGGAAATGAATATCCAGAAACACCGCTTCACTTCTGTGTCATGAGAAATAGACTGGACTGCGTCCAATATCTACTGGGTAAAGGGGCCAATAAATACCTTCAAGACTCATTTGGTTATACGGTGTTTGATAGATTGAAGACCCATAAGCGCATTAGTAAAGAAATTGGTGAGGTTTTGAAGAAATAATGCATAACGGGGGAGCCAATTCCAGCCAGTTGAGTATTGGAATGCTGGAGTTGAGGAAAACGTGTTGCTAAGGGCTAATCTTGTAGTGAAGCCAAGCTTAAAGTTGTTACGCTTGAGCGCCAAGGCACTCTAACCAATTGTTCGTGTTCGCTCCCCATCGCCGCCGTTCAGCTCAGGCGCTCCTTCGAGTATGAGTCAAAAACCAATATACAAATGCTGGTGTAAAGCGACGAGTCGTGAGGATAACGAACCGCGGTACTCGCAAAACTGGGTTACGTCGAAGCGGGCTTGGTTCAAGGCGTATGGTGATCGAATCGAATGCGGTAGTTGGGTTATTCCGTTCTCTGAAGTAACAAAAGCGGTTATTTACAATACTAGGCAAATGTTTGTTCCTGTTCAGGTGCTTCAACTTATTACAGAGAAAGGCAATTTCCAGTTTGCTTTTAATCCTTGGGCCTCTCCATCCAAGCATCTTACGCTTGATGTAAGGCAAGAGGATATACGGCTCAAGTATTCGCTTTTCAGTATTGTTGTTAGAGTACTGATAGTGAGCTACATAGTATATTGGGTTTGGGACAGATTGACTTTGCCGCTGAGCTAGATCGTTAAGATGAACGGTTGCTTGCTGAATCTCAATTGACCGGTGTTGGCCGAATGCGCCAGTACGTTCTCGTCGAAATTTCTTGCAAATACTCAAATTTCGACGTTCCGGAATCAATCTTTTAACCGCCGGTGGATTTTACAGTTTGGAGAGCATAATTTGCAGCGCTTTACAGACAGCAAACGACCCACAACTGCCTGTCGCGACCTGATCACGGTGGGTCGGCAATTTGCCCAATCCGGTCAATTTATGTAATTAATACACGACGTTTGGGTCAGTTCAATACGGCACCGCCCATGCTGTTGAAGATTACACCAGACCAGCTTATCGGAAAGATTGGGGACAGCGAACTGCTGTCCCCGTAAACAGTTTAACCTGCAGAAATCAGGTTATTCTCCGCTCATGAACACAGAGTCCTCGGCAACCGAGTAGGGATTAAGACCGACCTCTGCGGCGGGAGCGGCCGTGCCCGGCAGAACCTCGAACCCGATCTGGAAAGTCACCAGGGTGCTGGCGATCTGGGCCAGGATATCGACATTACCTTCCGCCTTAGCCGTGCCGTCCTCGATCGATGCCGCAAAGCTCTTGGCGCCCATCATGACTTGTTCGAGATCCGATCGGTTGATCGTAATGGACAGATCCGGGTCATCGTGAATAAAGCCTTCGACGTTAGTGAAGGTTGCATTCGACAAATTGATCGCGAACTTCTCTCCGTTGTCCGGCGTGAGCAGGTTGATCTTGTACTTACCAAGCCCCTCGGCCATCTTGCTGTCCATGCGAATGCCGACGAAGTCGAGGAACAGTTCCGTCGACATGGCACCGATCATGTCGGGACCGCCGGAATCCGGCGAAGCGCCCTGAGGTATACCGGAGCGCAATTCGAATGCACCGGCCAGAAAACTGTTGCGAAGGCCCGGATTTTCCTGCTGGTAGCCAATCTGTTCCCAGACGTCGGCAAGCAGGTCTTTGGCTTGCTGGTTGTCGGGTTGCGCCCAAACCAGCTTGTCGAGAATTTCCTGGGCATGCCGGTACTTGCCCTGATCAGCCAGCTCGCGTCCCTTGCTCATGATAGGCTCGGCGCCCCCCATCATCTCTACGTAAAGTGGCGCGGAATCTTCCGGACTCAGCGGTATCAACGTCGTTGGGTTCGCATCCCAGAAGCCGAGAAAACGCTGTATAACACCCCGACTGTTGTGCTGCGGCGAACCGTGATATCCCCTTGCATACCAGGCATTCTCGAGCGACTTCGGCACGCGATACACGTTGTGAATCTGGTTGATCGTCACACCCTGGTTACATAGTGCAGCACCTGATTGTTCAGGTGTGCATAGGCGTCCCGTTGGCCCGAAAGAACTTCCTTGATCCGCTCTTCACCCCAGCGCGGCCAGCTGTGCGAGGCAAACATCACCTCGGCTTTGTCCCCGAAAAGGAACATGGCACGGGCAATGTACTTCGACCAGGCCAGCGCATTGCGAACCTGGGCGCCGCGCAGCGTGTAGATATTGTGAATGACGTTGGAAACATTCTCAGCCATCCACAACGCCTTCTTCTCCGGGATGTAAGTGTTCATCTCGGACGGCGCCTCGGTCCCCGGTGTGTTCTGGAAGATCATCTTGATGCCGTCGACCTCGATTTCCTTGAGTCCGTCTTCGACCACAAGGGTCGGCTGCAGCAGGCCAAAGTTGCCTGCGGAAACATTTTGCATCAGGCCCTGGCCAGCGTGGCCAAACGGGCTGGCGGGCAGCAATACTCCGTACTGGTAGAACAGGCGACGGTTCATCGCGGTACCCGCATACACATTCTCCGAAACCGCATGTTCCATAAAATCCCTTGGCGCGATGATTTCCACCTTGCCGGCGGCAAAGCGCTCCGGATCCACAACACCGCGAACACCGCCGAAGTGATCGCCGTGGGAGTGCGAGTAAATGACCGCGGTTACCGGCAGTTCTTCAATCGTCTTGTTAATCAGTTCGAGGCCAGCACGCGCCGGTTCAAGTGAAGTCAGTGGATCAAACACGATCCAGCCTTCCTTGCCCCGGACGAACGTGATATTCGCAAGATCCAGGCCGCGGACCTGGTAAATGCCGTCGGTTACCTTGTACAGTCCGGTGATCTGGTTCAGCCAGCCCTGGCGCTTGGTGGACGGGTGAATCGAATCGAACTCGCGATCTTCGGCCAGGAAGTTATAGCGCTCAACATCCCAGGCGACATGTCCGGCGTCGGCTTTGACAATCTTGGAGTTCAGCGGCGTGATAAAGCCCTTGCGCGCCTCATCGAAATCACGCGTGTCGTCGAACGGCATCGACTCGCGGGCGGCCTTGATCACGGCCAGTGTATGCTCCGACGGCGGTTTGCCGTTGGGGTGAAAGTGTTCATCGACGGAAGCCGCGTACGGTGTTTGCTCACCCGCCGCTCCGCCTGCAGCCCATAATGACAATGGTAAGGCAAGGGCAGCTATGAATGTCAATAAGTGCCTCAACACATGAAACGATTTCATACTTACAGTCTCCACAGGAAATAAAGAAAAATATTTACAAGATATAATAAAGCGCACAGCGCGTGCCGACTGGTAGAAAAACGTCAATGACTCTGAACAGTCGCGTGAAATATTCTGATACGGGCGAGAATTTATTGAATAAGAACTGAAATTAATCCACTACCCATGGGAATGGAGTGGGTATCACAATTTATTGAAAATTTGTACTAAAGGATTCAGACGATCCAGAATATTATCACGTCTGCACGTCGAAGATCATGCCAAGAATTAAACGACGATAAAATAGCGAGTATACAGCGGCGGTTCCGAGGGCTTGCCGTGAAGGTCCGGAATTGGCCTGTGGGTCTTGAATTCGTAATTTTCTCTCAAAAAAGGCTTATTTCACACTCTTGACGCTCGCTGTCAGCTTACCCTAACCTGCTCCAGAATGAAGGACATATTCATTCTCTTGGTCCACCTGCTAACCATTGTCGCCAAACTCCTTGGCCCCGGTGGCACCAAGGCTGTCATTGCCGAAAATCTCCTCCTCAAGCAGCAACTCCTGGTTGTCACGCGTTCACGGCGACGGGCGCCAAATCTTTCAAATGTTGACCGATTCCTCATGGCCTTCTGGTCGCTTTTCCTCCACTCGAGGCGTATCGCCAAGGTCGCTGTGAGCATTCGGCCATCAACATTATCGAAATTTCACCAATACTTGGTGCGACGCAAATCCCGTAGGCTGTTATCTTCCAGCAAAAGAACGAAGCCACGGCCTAAGGGGCCATGTTCTCTTCTGGAATACGCTTGATCTCGAGAGAAAGCTCGGTGATTTCCAGCAATATAACAACCACGAACGTGTTCACGCTTCGCATGGCGGAGCCACCCCGGCCGAAGTCGCTGGTAAATCCACCATCACAACGCGTGCAAAGATCGATGATTTCCAGTGGCAGTCACGTTGCCGCGGGTTAGTCCAGCTCCCGCTAGCGGCATGATCGTTAATTGGACACCCACAGGTCGTAGTTCTCACACCATAACCACCAACACAGGAGAAAAACCCATGACAGAGTCTATCAAACCTTTAAGTCCCTTGCGTCGACGCATGATCGAAGATATGACCCTGCGTAAATTGTCACCGAAGACGCAGACCCATTATCCGGGAGATAGCTCCTAGCAAGGTTTATTGTTTCGTATGACCCAGACATCCTGTGGAAAGTCTTCCAGTGCCGGCCCGGGTAAATGTGAAATCATCTCTAGTCCATTTTGCAGTAATTCAGATTTGATGAAGGCTGGAGGATGATAGGCTACAAAGCAACGCTTACCTTCTTTTATATGCCCGCGTACAACCAGACTTCCACTTTCATATTCAGTGAGTTCATCATCTAAAAGGTTAAATTTAAAAAAATCACCATGGGTGGTGAAGATGATCAAACCACCGGGTTTGACGACGCGTCCAAGTTCGCGAATCCAGTCGATATGCATTCTTTCAGAAAGATGGGTAAAAACAGATAAATTATATAAACAGTCGAATGAGTTATCTTCACATGGCAATGGAGGGTTGACGGAGTTAGACATAAAATTGATGTCATCAATATTTCCCTGACACCAGGAAATAGAACGCGCATTGTAATCAAACCCATGCAACTGTGTATTGCTCTTATCAAGGAAGGATCGGATGTGGCGTAGTATTCTCGCTGGCCCACAACCCCATTCACATATTGACAACTCCTGTGACGCCAGGTTTTCATCAATTAACTTGCAAATATACTTCGCATGCGCGATGCCGGAATGGTAGTAGACAGGCCAGTTTGTGTGGCCGTACGCATCATAAGCGAGAAAAGATGGTGGTAAATTGAAATCAGGGTGGTCATTGATAAACTGATGATTTTCCTGACGGGTGTTTTTTATAGAAAGCAAATATCGTACATTGTCGGCCAGCTGTAACAGATGTAATTTTCGTAATCCATACACGAACTTTTGTTTAGTGTTTTTTGAATTCATTGTCACTGCTAATGGTATGGACCCATCCCGCTTTCAAACGGCCTCATAATGGGCCAGGACGGAGATGTTATTAATCATAGATAAAGCGGGAGGGTACGAGATGAATATTACGACGTTAGGTACAGATTTGGCAATGAATGTGTTTCATGTACATGGAGAAGATGCACGGGGGAAATTTATCATCAGGAAGCGGCTGAACCGGAAGAAGCGGCGAGGAATTTTAGCGAATTTATCGCCTTGACTGGTGGGTATGGAGGCCTGCAGTGGGGCGCATTATTGGGCCCGGGAATTGCGTGAACTGGGTCACGATGTCGAGCCGATGCCGCCGCAGTATGTGAAGCCCTACGTCGAGACCAATAAGAATGATTACAATGATGCCGAAGCGATCTGTGAGGCGGTAAGACGGCCGAATATGGGTTTTGTCGGGATCAGGGAAGTATAACAACAGGATATCCAGAGCCTGCACCGAATCCGAAGTGGGTATATACAATCACGCAGCCGAATAGTGAACAGATTCGGGGGTTGCTCACCGAATCCGGGACTGTGGTTGGAAAGCAAGTAGGTCAGTTACGACGTCGGTTACCGGAAATTCTGGAGGATGGTGAGAATGAGTTGACGGACTTTGGCCGGGAGTTGTTTGCAGGACTGTACGAGGAATTGGTGCGAGTGGATCGGCCGGTCGAGTCATGTGATAAGCAGATTGATCGGTTGTTCAAGGCCCATGAGACCAGTCAGAGATTGGCCGAGATTGAAGGAATTGGCCCGATCGCGGCGACAGCATTGGTGGCATCAGTGGGTGATCCTGGTATGTTCCAGAAAGGTCGCCAAATGTCGGCGTGGCTTGCTTTGGTGCCAAAGCAGGATTCGACGGGCGGCAAAACGGTGTTGCTTGGAATCAGTAAGCGAGGAGATCGTTATCTGCGCACACGGCTGATTCATGGGGCCCGGTCTGTAGTATCCCGGGCTGAGGGCAAAAGTGATGCGCGCAGTTGCTGGTTTAGCCAACTCAAGCAGCTTTGTGTCATGAACAAGGCCTGTGTAGCCTTGGCCAACAAGAACGCACGCATTGCCTGGGCGTAAATGGCGACGGGTAATCGTTATCACAAAGCGGCTTAAGTGCTTTGATAATAGCCCATAGGACAAATTAGGTGACAACCCATCAAAGGTTTGCGTAGGTAAATTTAGCGTGATGGCAAGACAGGTAAAACCGATTCTTTCGGAAACTGGAACGGGACAAGGCTCTAATGAAGCCGCACTGCTGTGATGAGAACGAAAGAGGGCAGAAACCATCAGGCCCGGGAGCATTGAGTCCCGAATAAATAGGCCGGATATATGTCTGCAACCTTAATCTTTCTTTTGCAAAAAATTCACCTTGCAAAACGGGATGGATCCACATATGTCCCGTTGACTTTTACAGTAAAGTCATCTGATTGATGGTAGATAGATTGTCTCGAAGAGGATCGCCTCGAAGCAAGGTTATCAGATCCCGTTTTTCAAACAGATTAAGCTGCAATAATCACAGGATTTGATGCATGCTTTTATCCAGCCTCGACTGGAACTTGATAAACGCGAGAAGCAGGTAAACGCACAGCGCTATCCAGATTTGGGTCATCACTGCATTCCTGCTGGTACCGACGAAGGCTTTGATCCGCAGATTCTGTTTGATCCATTTAAAAAACAATTCCACCATCCACCGAGCCTTGTAAATATCGGCAATGGTCTTGGCGGCCAGTTTGAAATT
>CAMYOI010000124.1:9430-11185 GCA_947259955.1 uncultured Gammaproteobacteria bacterium | reverse complement strand
TGGCGCTTCTTCGAGACGTTCGTGACGCCGTCGGACAACATGCTGCCGCCGGACAATTTCCAGGAGGACCCGCAGCCTATCGTGGCGCACCGGACGTCGCCCACCAACATCGGTTTGTATCTGCTTTCCGCCGTCGCCGCCCGCGACTTTGGCTGGGCGGGAACAACGGAGACGGTGGAGCGGCTGGAAGCGACATTCGAGTCGATGCGGAAGCTAGGGCAGTTCAAGGGTCATTTTTTCAACTGGTATGGGACACAGGATCTGCAGGTGCTCGAGCCCGCTTATATTTCTTCCGTCGACAGCGGAAATCTCGCGGGTCATCTGATCGTACTCGCCAACGCATGCGAACAGTGGATGGACGTGTTGCTTGGCGCCGATGCCCGTGTTGGCATGATCGACGACTTGCAACTTGTGCAAGAAGCACTAGACACCGTGCCCGCCGCGAGTGACAAGCGCGGGCGGCAGCTCGCAGCCATCGTTGTAGAGATCGAAGCCCAATTGAATGGAGCGTTAGCGACCGAGAAGCGGTTGCCCATGCTGCAGCGGCTTGCTGAAAAGGCCACCGAAGTGGCCCGCAGCGTCATGCCCACAAGGATAGAAGACAGCACTCCGGATCTGATTTTCTGGACCGAGGCCCTGACCAAGGCCGTGACCGAACATCGTTGTGACCGGCTCGCGGTCGCCGATGCACCGGACAGTCTTAAGCGCCGGTTGAAAACGCTCGCCGACACCGCGCGCGCGATGGCGCTCGCCATGGATTTCGCATTTCTCCTTGATCCTGAGCGGAAACAGCTTTCGATTGGTTACTCCCTTGTCGACAATAGCCTCGACCCCAGCTGCTACGACCTGCTCGCTTCGGAAGCACGGCTCGCCAGTCTGTTTGCGGTTGCGAAGGGAGACGTTGCGACCCGACACTGGTTTCACCTCGGCCGGGCCGCGACACCTATCGGAAGCGGAGCGGCGCTGATCTCCTGGTCCGGATCCATGTTCGAGTATCTGATGCCGTCGCTGGTGATGCGCGCGCCGGTCGGCAGCCTGCTCGAGCAGACCAGTCGTCTGGCGGTGGAGCGGCAGCGGTCTTATGGGCGGTCGCTGGGCATTCCGTGGGGCGTCTCGGAGTCTGCCTACAATGCCCGGGACATCGAACTCACCTACCAATATTCCAACTTCGGCGTTCCAGGGCTCGGTCTGAAGCGGGGACTCTCGGAGAATGTGGTGATAGCGCCCTATGCAACGGGTCTTGCCTCCATGGTGGAGCCGCACGGTGCGTGGCTGAACTTCAAACGCCTGGCGGAGATGGGAGCCGGCGGTCGCTACGGCTTCTACGAAGCCATCGATTTTACCCGATCGCGGCTGCCCGATGGCGAGCCCTTCGTCGTCGTACGCTGCTTCATGGCCCATCACCAGGGCATGACTATCGTTGCCATTGCGAATGCCCTTCACGATGGCCAGATGCGCGCTTGGTTCCACCGTGAACCGATAATACAGGCCACTGAGCTCCTGCTTCAGGAACGTATGCCCCGGGACGTCGCCGTTGCCCGTCCGCGGGCCGAAGAGGTAAGAGCTACCCCGGTCCCAGCCGGTGCCGAGGCTCCGACTGTGCGCCGGCTGACGGCGCCGGCCACTAATGCCCCGGTTACGCAATTGCTGTCGAACGGGCGCTACGCAGTGATGCTCACGGCAGCGGGGGGAGGCTACAGCCGCTGGCACGATATTGCGGTGACCCGATGGCGGGAGGACCCAACCCGCGACGAC
>CAMYOI010000124.1:0-9344 GCA_947259955.1 uncultured Gammaproteobacteria bacterium | reverse complement strand
GTGAGGTTCGCCGCATATCGCTGACCAACAGCGGACGCGGCGAACGTGAGGTCGAGCTCACATCCTACGCAGAGGTTGTGTTGACGACGCCGGCCGCCGATAACGCGCATCCGGCATTCACCAAGATGTTCGTCCAGACGGAGCATCTGGCGGAATTCGGTGCGCTTATCGCGTCGCGCCGCCCTCGCTCGCCGGAGGAGCCGAGGGTATGGGCCGCCCATTTCGCCGTGGTGGAAGGCGAGGTTGTTGCCGATCCGCAGTACGAATCCGACCGCGCTCGTTTCCTGGGCCGGGGCCGAGCTATCGGCGCGCCTGCCGCCCTGTTGGATGGTCGACCACTTTCGAACACTGTCGGTACCGTTCTCGACCCGGTCTTCTCGCTCAGATACCGCGTGTTGATTCCGCCCGGCCAGGTCGCAAGAGTCGCCTTCTGGACCGTGGTCGCGTCGTCACGGGCCGGGCTTTTGGCTCTGGTCGACAAGCATCAAGATCGCGGCTCGTTCAATCGGGCGAAGAACCTGGCGTGGACCCAGGCCCAGGTCGAGCTTCGCCATCTGGACGTCGATGCGGGTGAGGCCGCGGATTTCCAGCGTCTGGCTGCGCCGATCCTATACGCCGATCCACGCTTCAGGGCGTCTTCGGAAGCGATCATTCGCGGGGCGGGTCTCCAGTCAGACCTGTGGCCGCACGCCATTTCCGGCGACTTTCCGATCGTTCTCCTGCGTATTGACGATATCGAGGACATTGCCCAGGTGCGCCAGCTGCTGCGCGCTCACGAGTATTGGCGCATGAAACGCCTCACCGTTGACCTTGTCATCGTCAACGAGCACGCATCCTCCTATATGCAGGACCTTCAGGTCGCGATCGAAACCGCAGTGCGGAGCAGTCAATCTAGGCCGCGTTTCGGCGACGAGCCCGGGCAGGGTTCAGTCCGCACGCTTCGCGCCGACCTGATGAGCATAGATGCCCGGGCTTTGCTTGCATCAGTCGCTCGTGTCGCGTTGATCGCCAGCCGCGGGCCCATCGCCGATCAACTCGCGCGTGTGCCGCATTCGCCGAAGCGGCCGTCCCCATCGCATTCGCCGAAGCGGTCGTCTCCGTCGCACTCGCCGAAGCGGCCGTCCTCATCGCATTCGTCGAAGCGGTCGTCCTCATCGCATTCGTCGAAGCGGTCGTCCTCATCGCATTTGCCGAAGCGGCCGTCCTCATCGCCGGCGCAGCCGGCGTCGCGCGCGCCAGCGAATCTTGAGTTTTTCAATGGCCTTGGGGGATTCGACAAGGACGGTCGGGAGTATGTGATCATCCTCGATGGTGACCATGCGACGCCGGCGCCGTGGATCAACGTGATTGCCAATCCCGGATTCGGCTTCCAGGTGGCGGCGGAGGGGAGCGGCTACACCTGGGCGGAAAACAGTCGAGAGAACCAGCTCACGCCGTGGTCGAACGATCCGGTCGGAGACCCGACCGGCGAGGCGATCTACGTTCGAGACGAGGAGACCTACGATCTGTGGAGTGCTACGGCGCAGCCGATCCGGGACGGCGGAACCTACATTGCTCGTCACGGTTACGGCTACAGCCGCTTCGAACACCAGGCGAACGGCATCGGCCTCGAGTTGCTGCAATACGTGGCGCTCGCCGATCCGATCAAGATTTCACGCCTGATCATTCGAAACGAGTCGGGAAGGGACCGCCGGCTATCTGTCACGGCCTATACGGAGTGGGTGCTGGGCACGTCTCGCGGCGCTTCGGGCCCGTTCATCTTGACGGAGATCGATGGGGCCACCGGTTCGATATTCGCCCACAATCCCTGGAGCGTCGTCCTTCCCGGCCGTGTCGCCTTTGCAGATCTCGGCGGCCGACAGACGACCTGGACGGCCGACCGCACTGAGTTTCTCGGCCGCAACGGCGGGCCTGCGGCACCCGTGGCGCTGGTCGGACAGACGCCTCTGTCCGGGAAGACCGGCGCCGGCCTCGATCCCTGTGCGGCGTTGCAGCGCGTCGTGGAGATCGGCGCGGGTGAGAGCATCGAAGTCGTCTCGTTCATCGGACAATGTGGGTCAGCCGAACAGTCCCGGGCGCTGATCGCCCGCTATCGCGAGAGTGATCTAGACGCCGTTCTCGCGGCGGTGGCAGACCACTGGGCGGCAGTGCTCGGGACGGTCCAGGTCAAGACGCCGGATCGGGCGATGGACATCATGCTGAACGGCTGGCTGCTATATCAGACGCTAGCCTGCCGCATCTGGGCGCGTTCTGCCTTCTATCAGGCGAGTGGTGCTTACGGTTTCCGCGATCAGCTTCAGGACAATATGGCGTTGACGCTCGCCAAGCCGGACCAGACGCGCCGCCATCTCCTGCTCGCCGCCGGCCGGCAGTACGTCGAGGGCGACGTTCAACATTGGTGGCTGCCCCATTCTGGCCAGGGGGTGCGAACGCGAATCTCAGACGATCGAGTCTGGCTCGCCTTCGCGACCGCCACATACATTGCCTCTACTGATGACGCGGCGATTCTGGATGAGATCGTGCCATTTCTAGAAGGTCCTAGCTTGAGTCACGGTGAGCACGATGCCTTCTTCCAACCGATGGTCGCGGATGAGTCGGCCTCATTGTTCGAACACTGTGCCCGCGGCCTGGACCAATGCCTCGAACTTACCGGCGAACACGGCTTGCCGCTCATCGGCACCGGTGACTGGAACGACGGCATGAACCGGGTGGGCGAAGGGGGCCGGGGTGAAAGCGTTTGGCTTGGCTGGCTGTTGGTGCGGACACTCGAACTTTTCTCGTCGCTTACGAAAAGCCGGGACGCAGACCGCGCTCGGCGCTGGTGCGCTCATGCGGCCTCGGTGCGCGAGGCGCTCGAGCGGGAGGCGTGGGATGGCGAATGGTACCGTCGTGCTACCTTTGATGACGGAACCTGGCTCGGGTCCAAGCAAAGCGAGGAATGCCGGATCGATTCCATTACTCAATCTTGGGCCGTGTTGGCGGGCGCCGCTGATCCGGTGCGCGCCGAGGCGGCGATGGCGTCTTTGGAGAGACACCTGATCCGCCGTAACGACGGACTGGCTCTCCTGTTCACACCGCCCTTCGACAAGACGTCTCTCGATCCCGGCTACATCAAGGGATACCCACCAGGCTTGCGGGAAAACGGCGGGCAATACAGCCACGCTGCCATGTGGGTAATTCTTGCGTTTGCGAAGCTGGGTGAAGCCGAGAAAGCCGTCGAGTTGTTCGCACTGATCAACCCGATCAACCATGCGCGCACCCCCGAGGAGGTGGAGCGTTATAAGGTCGAGCCCTACGTTGCCGCCGCGGACGTTTATTCTGTTTCGCCGCATGCTGGGCGCGGGGGATGGACCTGGTACACGGGCGCGGCCGGGTGGATGTATCGTGCCGGGGTCGAGGGTATTCTGGGTATCCGCCGCGAGGGCGCTTTTCTTGTCGTCGAGCCCCGAATTCCAGCCGCATGGCCGGGATTCGAGGCCAAGGTGAAAGTGGAAGCGACCCATTACGCAATCGTGGTGGAGAAGCCATCGCATTACTGCTGCAACGGCTTTCGCGCCATTCTTGATGGCTCGCCTATCCAAGTTGGCGAAGAGCCCGTCCGCGTACCGCTGGATGGGGGGACGCACAACCTGTTAATTAGCGCTAATCTTGGGGGCGGTGGACGGTGAGTGCTCTCCAGGCCGTGTTGCACGCCACAAGGGTGACAACGTCCGAGGACGGAAGTTACCCGTTAATATTTGCGCCCTGCCGCCAGAGAATTCGGGCCGAAATCGAGGGCAAAACCATCGCCGACAGCGAACGCGCGATAGTGCTGAGGGAGACCGGCCAGCGCCGTGAGCTCAATGTCGCCTGCAGCTACGAGGCGCCCTATGACTCCGCGGCCCATGTCAAGGACTATGTCGCGTTCTTTCCGGACCGCATGGATCACTGGTACCAAGACGAAGTGCTCACAGCGACGGAGGTGGTCGATGCCACGCCGCTGCCCACCAATCCGCTGGCGACCTGGATGATCAAGGCCGCCTGGGCTTCGGCATCGATCTCGGACCTGGTTGCCGCGTTTGCTACGGAATTGGTGCGAACGGGTATCCCCCTGCTGCGATTGTCGCCGCACATTCGAACCCTTCACCCACTACTTGGTGCCACAAGCCTTGTCTGGCGCCGCGGGCGGCATCGGCTTGAGTCTGAGCCTATTCCCGGTGGAGGCCAGGTGTTCCTCTATCGGTCCTGGAGGGTCGGAGAACTGCAGGCGAGGGGAGTACCTTCTGTACCATTTACAAGGTATCTACTCTTGGGCTGGATTGCAGGTATCGACTCATCCTCAAGCCCGAATCTCTCACCGGCGAGCCTGCGCCAGACAACGGGCATCGGATCGATACTGTAACAAATCGATATCTAACCACTACACACTATCGCGACTAACGCGCTCACTACAGGATCAAACCATGAACGACGAACTAATCTCGGAATTGAAAAAGTACGTAACGAGCGACGAAGGAAGGTCGGACCACATAAACGAAGTTGGCAAAGAGCTTGTCGTAGCTTTTAACACGTTGTCCGATATGCTTGTGTCTTTCGGAGTTCACCCGAGACCTAAAGAACTTTTACAGATGAACAACGCCATTGGTGACACGCTGGAATTGCTAGAAACGCTTGACCCGCTTGAAAAGTTTCAAAACACCGGTGTATTTATACGGGTGGGCCTCCTACATTAGAGGTAAACCACGACTACTGGTGAACGAATATGTCAAACACTTTTCCGGCATGGTTCAACGGAAATCGTTGGGTCCGGCTTGGTTAGGGCAACAGCGGTAGCACGGTAGTCAGTTTACTGCGTTTGCCCGTAGTTATTTGAAACTCGGCCCCGGCCGAGAATTGTTGCCACCGAACTTAGGTCTGGCGTAGTTTGGTTGCGCACAACGCAGCAACACCGCTCGCCGCCGAGTCAGCGCCGGGCATGGTCGCCCAACCCGATGTGTCGACGAAATTCGACTGCTTATAGTTTGACAGTTCCGCGAATTCCTTGAGCGCTGTCTCTGGTGCGCCGCGAGCTTGCGCAACGCAGATCGTAGCCAGGTTTTCCGTCACGGCGTTTGATGACATTTTCAGGGAGCCGCCCTGTGTCGTCCAATCGAATCCGGGGCCGAACCAGCTAAAACCAACTGCGCTCCAGACGACGGTCGCTATGACCGCACTCCATATGATCTGCGGTGGTGACCAAGGTCGTTTTTTGTCCGTCATCTCAATATTCCTCTTCAAACGGATCGAGGAGATTCCCGATCTCATTTATCCTTGTATCATGGCCATCCGGACGGTGTCTGTACGCCAGCGCACATTGCGGACAGCCGTGGACAGTTCCACGCGTGCTAGTTGACCGCACTTACGCCAGTGCGCAGATTCCCACAGAACAATAGCAACTATGTCCGCTAGCGCACATATCCTGTAACATACTCGTTGGTCCAACATGGAACCCACGACAGTTAAGCTACAGCAAATACAAACTGTACCGGCTAAAAAGATTAGGCCCCACCCCGGGGCGATGGTGGACTGATGTCCAAGCACACACCCGATAGCCCTCCCGATAATCGCCTGCTGGCGGCGCTTCCCACAGACGTTTACAAACGTCTTGAGCCAGATATGGAATCGGTCCCGCTAGCCCTTGGCACGGTGATCTACGAGGCGAATGATACTCTATCGCACGTTTACTTCCCCACGACCGCAATCGTTTCGCTGCTTTATATGATGGAGAATGGTAGCTCCGCGGAGATGGGGGTCGTCGGCTGTGATGGCGTGGTCGGCATCGCCGTATTCATGGGGGGTGATACGACCCCCAATCGGGCCGTGGTTCAGAGCGCGGGCAACGCCATTCGACTGGAGTTGAAACACTTTCGTGAGGAGTTCAGGCGCATCGGCGAGTTGCATCGACTGTTGCTGCTTTACACGCAAGCGCTGCTCACTCAGATGTCGCAGACCGCAGTCTGCAATCGGCTGCACTCCGTCGAGCAGCAACTGTGCCGTTGGCTCTTGTTGAGCCACGACCGACTAGAGTCCAATGAGTTGGTCATGACCCAAGAGTTGATTGCCAACATGCTCGGCGTTCGCCGGGAAGGCGTCTCCGTTGCGGCACATCGCCTCCAGCAGGCTGGGTTGATCCATTATAAGCGCGGCCATATCACCATCGCCGATCGCTCCGGTCTGGAGTCCGCGGTTTGTGAATGCTACCAGGTGGTGAAGACCGAATGTGACCGGCTGCTCGCCTACCAGCTGAACCCGTCGCGTAACTGACAGCAGCCGCAATGTGCGCTAACGCGCGGACGGCGGCCCGCGCGCATGCTATGGTCTATCCCCAATTTTTCCTTGGTGTGCGATGTTCTCCTATGCAGGTAACGATTGGAGGGACCGGTTCGAAGGGCGTGGTGTGCCCGAATGCGCTCTCCATCCGTTCGGATAAGGGCGGACGATCGCCCCACCTACTTTGCCAGGTTTCTCCAGAATCCCAAACCTTCGTGCAACATGCGGGCTAGCGCCGATGCCCACCTCAAACCATGTGCCCGTCAGAAACCGAATTTTGTCCATGTTGGCACGGGGGGAGTACCGGCGGCTGCGATCGAGGCTCGAACTGGTTGCACTGCATACGAACGCGGTGCTCTACGCGCCGGGCGATGTCGTCAGACACATCTATTTTCCCAATGACGCCGTGGTGTCGTTGCTATTCGGTGTAGAAGAGCGGCGGGGGGTGGAGGTGGCGATGGAAGGCAACGAAGGCGCCGTCGGACTTGCCGTCTATCTGGGCGGCATACGGTCGTCCAACCTATCGATCGTTCGCGACGCTGGCACCGCGATGCGATTGGATGTGAATGTGCTGACCACGTGCACCAACCGGCGTGGTGGCCTACAGGACCTGCTCCACAAGTCCATGCATGCGCTGGTTATGCAGATCGCGCAATCGGGTGTTTGCAACCGATTCCACAGTATCGAAGCGCGCCTCGCTCGGTGGTTGCTGATGACGCAGGACAGGGTTGGGTCAAACGAATTCCGCGCGACACAGGAATCGATTGCCCGCATGCTCGGGGTGCGGCGCAGCAGCGTCACCACAGCAGCGAGCGGTTTCCATAAGCAGAACGTGATCGACTACCGCCGCGGGCGCATCGAGATTCTGGACCAATGTAGCCTGCGTGCGGCCGCTTGCGCCTGCTATGAGATCATAAAACGCCAGTACGACAGTTTCCTCAAATAACGAACGAGTTGGCGGTGAGTGTTGCGTTTCGCGGGGTATAATCCCGATAGGCCACAAGCCGGGTCCCTTATAAACCGAGCAACCTGTTGTGGTCCGTAAATATTACGTTCATCTCAAGCGTAAAAATATGGTCGTGCCACTGCGCATCGCATACTCCGCGGCTAGTGTTCCCCGTCGTAAATTCTGCGACATTCAGCGAAGCGACAAGCATCCGAATTCAAGGCCGTCTGGTCAAAAAACTCCAACCGATTGAAATATCGTAGTTTATCCAACGCACGGCCACGCTTAGAATCCCCGACATATTGAAGTAACTCTAAGTTGTGGAGGAAAGTTTATGGATTGGATGCGGATGCTGGCCTACTTCACTGGAACGGTCGACCAAGAACTGCTCCTACGCAACGAGTATCTGGTCTCTGAGAACCGGATCCTGCGCGCGCAGATCAAAGGTCGGCTGTTACTGTCGGACGCGGAAAAGAAGACGCTCGCCGATATCGGTTACCGGCTCGGCCGCAAAGCGCTCGAGGATGTGGCAAACGCCGCCAAGCCGGACACGATTCTAGGCTGGTATCGAAGACACGTCGCGCGAAAGTTCGATGGTTCAAAAGCACGCCGTTATCCTGGCCGACCGCGCATTGCACCGGAACTCGAAGATCTGGTGGTACGGATGGCCAAAGAGAATATCGACTGGGGATATGATCGGATCGTCGGCGCACTGGCCAATTTGGGCTATACGCTGTCGGACGAGACGGTAGGTAACATCCTCCGCCGCAACGGCATTCCACCGGCGCCAGAACGCAAGCACAGCACGACATGGACAGAGTTCATTCGCGCCCACATGGCGGTGCTTGCTGGGACCGATTTCTTCACCGTGGAAATACTGACCCTGCGCAGGTTGGTCACTTATTACGTGCTGTTCTTTATTCATCTTGACAGCCGCAAAGTCGAAGTCGCCGGGTTCACGCCCCATCCCAACGAACGCTGGATGAAGCAGATCGCTAGAAATGTGACCATGGATGAATGGGGGTTTCTCGGCAATTGCAGATATCTCATCCATGACCGTGATACGAAATTCACGGATTCGTTTCGCGCGATCGTCAAATCGGGCCACGTAGATCCACTGAAGCTTCCTGCCCGGAGCCCGAATTTGAATGCTCACGCCGAGCGCTGGGTGAAATCGGTCAAAGAGGAGAGTCTCTCAAAGCTTATTCTCTTCGGTGAGGCTTCGTTGAGGCGGGTGCTTCGTGAATACGTGACGCATTTTCATCAGGAACGGAATCATCAAGGCAAAGGCAATGTTCTGCTGTTCCCGTTGAAACAGCCGTCTTCACCCAGATCGGAGCGGTCTGTCCGTTGTCGCGAACGCTTGGGCGGGCTGCTCAAGTACTACCATCGTGAGGCTGCCTGAGGGCGCCATCATGCGGGGCGACAGCGGCATTAGTCTGACCGGGTTATATGTATGCGGCGTCATTGCCGTCGTCATGCTGGTCCTGAAACTCAGCGTCATTGATACCTGGTCATGGTGGCGGGTGTTACTACCGCTTGGGCTATTTGTCGGCTTTAACGCCACCAATATTGTGGTAGCTTTTACATATCTATCGTTTGCCAATATCCCGGAGAGACCCAATCGAGACGAAGCCGAAGTGCTTGAATCCCACGAACTCAATGCTCACAACCTGGCGGCCATGCTGTTCTTCGGTGTCTTCGGCGACAATGTGGTTCGTTGGATTGAGGGCAGCGAGACATCCCACTGGTTCTGGCTTCTCTCGGGCAAGGGTGAAGTGCTCGCCGTGTTCGGAGTTCTTAGCATGCTCGCTCTATTCTCGTATTGGTCAAGGCTTGGACGTGCCCTTAGAGAGTCGGATTGAATTGTCGTTGTATCCGAACTTAGGGCGAGGACGAGTTTTTTGACCACACGGGCAACAGCAGGCTGGTCCTAAAACCACCGCGCCACATCTCGACTCTACAAGGTCCGGCCGGTTAGGCCTCATTCTTGGGACCGGCGGCTTCACGCCGGTAAGCGGCCGGACTATTGCCTGAATATTCCGGGGATTCTATGTCCGCTGAATACTCAATCCGGCCGTCCAGTCATTCAAGAGAATGCTATAAAGCG
>CAMYOI010000123.1 GCA_947259955.1 uncultured Gammaproteobacteria bacterium | reverse complement strand
CTATTTTGATTCGCGGCGAGGGCGCCGCTCCTACGAATCTAATATGGGCGCCGCTGCTATTTTGATTCGCGGCGAGGGCGCCGCTCCTACTGTAGGAGGCGCGCCTCGCGCCGCTTTCGAGGGGTTGGAATCATACGATTACCGGCTATTCAGATGGTTCCCCGATGATCTACCGATAAACCAGTTGTGTTCCGCCCGTGTTTCCGAGCGGTGTGCATAGCCCAGGGCAGGGGTCATGTTGCGCATAGTCACAGCCGTAGGCGTTTCAGTATTTCTGGTCGTATTCAACCTGGCCGTTTTTCCCGTTCAGGCAGGCACAACAGACGGTGGGATGTCGCTGAGCATCCGTCTAATCACTCCCATGGGCAACGATGTGCCGCCTGCCAATCAGGTGCTGATCGAATTCGACCGCCCCGTGGTCCCGCTGGGGAGAATGGAGCGTGACGCGTCCGAACTGCCGATTACGATCACGCCGGAACTGAGCTGCAAATGGCGCTGGATCAACCGCCGGGCGCTGTCCTGTAACCTGGATGAACCGGACCGCATGGCGGAAGCCACGAAATATGCGATCACAATAAATCCTGGCATCGCGGCCGTGGATGGCGCCACAATTGCAGAGACCGAGACCCGCGCATTCATCACCCGGCGGCCCAATATTTCCCACGTCGGGTTCAAGTCATGGCGGCACCCGGGGATGCCCGTCCTGCGCATGACATTCAACCAGCCGGTGTCAAAAAAATCGGTTGAGGAATCCGTCGAATTGGAGATCGAAGACGGCGGCGCACTCAGGCGCGTCAATGCCATGCCGGACCCGGATGGCCGCGACGTTCCGCGCTTTATCGGCATCCCGGGAGAAAAGCTGATCCTGGATACCGGCACTCAACCCACGCACAAAAGCGATGAACAACTTACGCCGATGCCGGAAGGGGAAGAAGCGCGCCGGGTCTGGCTGGTGGAGCCGGTAATTGAGCTCGAGCTGGACAGCAAGGTCACCCTCCATCTGCGGGCAGGCCTGGTGTCCGCTCTGGGGCCGGAGAAGGGGGGCGAGCGCAGGAATCTCGTCGAATTTCATACCTTCCCCGAGTTCGCCTTCCTTGGGGTGCGCTGCACCAATAACAGCGGTGACCGCATACTAATTGCTTCGGGTGATGAAGATATCGAGAATCCGAAGAAAATGTGTAACCCCCTGGCCGGGGCTGCATTGTCCTTCACCGCGCCGGTGCTGAAGTCAGAACTCAAGCGCGAGATAGTTTTGGAGCCCGGCCTTACCGGCGGCCGCAAGGATTCCGATCCCTGGTCCCGATACGGCGACTACTCGCGTTTGGGCCAGCCGCACCGCATCGAGGCTACCTATGGCCTCCGGCTGCCCGAACGGCTGAAGGCCGATCAAGCTTATCGCATCCACAGCCGCAAAGTTGATTTAGGTTCAGCGGGCGCCGCCCAACCCGGAATCACCGATATGCCGCAGACCCATATTCGCGATGAGTTTGGCCGCCCGCTGATGACCGCAATCGATCTTTCCTTCTGGACCGATCACCGCATTCCCAATTTCGAACTCATCCATCACGATGCCGTCCTGGAATCCGCAGTCGAAAGTGAAGTCCCGCTCTATGTCACCAATCTGAACGAGGTGCGGTTCGACTATCGCCTTGTCGGCGCAGACGATGCAAATGAAGGGCTGAGCCATGAATTCGATCCACCGCAAGTCGAGGATGTGGCTTTTGCCGTGCCCGTGCAGGTGCGGGAAATGATCGATGGAAAATCCGGTGCGATTTTCGGTGAGATATCGTCAACCCCGCCGTCGCCACACAAACACTATCGGGGCCGGCGTTTGTTCGCGCAAGTCACGCCCTATCAGGTCCATGCCAAGGTCGGGCATTTCAATACGCTGGTCTGGGTCACCGACCTGGCAACGGGTGAGGCGGTCCCGGATGCGTCCGTGGTTGTCTACCGTGATGCGCTGACAAAGATGGGCGCGCCGCCAGAAGGTGCATTGGCGGTTAGAACGGACGAGCACGGTGTTGCCATGCTGCCCGGCACGGCGGAGCTGGATCCGGCCTTGGACACATTTGGCTGGCGTTGCGCCAGTGACGAGTGCGAAAAGCTGTTTATCCGTGTGGATGGCGATAAAGGCCTGGCGCTGATGCCATTGAACCGGCGCTACCGGGTCAATGTTTCGCGGGCATCCGGTTATAAAATCCATCTGCGCCAGAAACCCGAATACGGCCACATTCATACCTGGGGCACCACGGCGCAGGGCGTCTACCGCGCCGGCGATGCCGTCCAGTTCAAGATCTATGTCCGCAATCAGGATAACGAACGGTTTGTTGCCGCACCTGCCGGCGTTTACAAGCTGGAGTTGATCGACCCGACTGGAAAGACGGTGCATGGGGTCATGGATATCACGCTGAACGAATTCGGCGCGTTCGAAGGCGAATACACCGTACCCAAAACCGCTGTTATGGGCTGGTTTATATTCCGCCTGCGATCAAATTTTACCGACCATGTCTGGGACCCGATGCGTGTGCTGGTCAGCGATTTCACGCCGGCATCCTTCCGCGTCAGCAACCAGATCAACGGTGATCTGTTCGGCCCCGGCGACACCTTGTCGGCTGAAACCACGGCGTCACTGCATTCCGGCGGGCCCTACACACAGGCCGAAGCGCGCGTTACAGTCAATCTGCGCGCCCGCCGGTTTTCTTCCAAAGACACGGTCGCGGGCAAGTTTCAGTTCGACACCCACGGCACCGCCAACCGCGCACAGATCCATCAGGAGGTTGGCGAACTGACGGATCGGGGTGCGCATTCGGCCAGCGTGGAAATCGCCGCGGACCGCATTGTCTTTGGCCGCCTGTCCGTCGAAAGCGCCGTGCGCGACGACCGGGGCAAATATATCGCCGCCATGTCGTCTGCCGATTACGTCGCCATCGACCGGCTGGTCGGACTGCGCAAGGACGGCTGGGTCTTCGACGAGGACAAAGAGGCCGAGATTCAGTTCATTACCGTCGATGAAAGAGGTGAGCCGGTCGATGACACCGATGTCGCCGTTCGTATAGAACACCTGGTGACCCGGGCGGCGCGGGTCAAAGGCGCGGGAAATGCCTACATCACTCACTTCAACGAGAGCTGGGTGCAAACCGCCCGATGTTCAGGCAGGCCGAAAAAAGCGCCGCTGCCCTGTAATTTTACCCCGGGGGAGCCGGGCAGCTACCGCATTGTCGCGAGCATCACCGATACCAAGAAACGCGCGCATTCGACAACGCTTTGGGCCTGGGTTGCAGGCAAGGGTCAGGTGGTCTGGCGGCAGGCAGCCGGTCACGGCATGGAAATGATCCCTGAAAAGGATGAATACAGGATCGGCGATACCGCCCGCTTCTTGATCAAGAACCCGTTCCCCGGTGCGCTAGCACTGGTCACGCTGGAGCGCTACGGCGTCATCGAACAGTGGCATACAACGCTGGAAGGCGGCACACCGATCCTCGAATTCCCGGTTGAGGAAGCATACCTGCCCGGTGCGTATCTCTCGGTCATCGTATTTTCACCGCGCGTGGAAAAGCCGCCAGCGTCAAACAGCGAAGGCGGCGGACAGGTCGATCTGGGCAAACCGGCTTTTCGCATCGGCTACGCCGAAGTGCCGGTGATCGATCCGTACAAACAGATCGAGGTGGCCGCCACCACGGACCGCGATGTCTACAAGCCGGGCGGAAAGGTGCGTGTAGGTCTGAAGGCCGTGCCGAAACAAGCGGGAAGTACGAAGGAACCGATCGAATATGCCGTCGTCGTTCTGGACGAGGCGGTCTTCGACCTGATTGCCGGGGGCAAAAACTATTTCGATCCTTACAAGGGGTTTTATTCGCTCGACGGGCTCGATGTGGACAATTACAGCCTGCTGACGCGTATTGTCGGAGGTCAGAATTTCGCAAAGAAAGGCGCAAGCAGCGGCGGCGACGGCGGCAGTGGGTTGACCCTGCGCACGATTTTCAAGTATGTCGGCTACTGGAATCCGTCGTTGAAGGCGGACGACCGCGGCCAGGCCGGATTCGATTTCACCCTGCCGGATAACCTGACGGGATGGCGCGTGCTGGCCATGGCGGTTACGCCCACGGACCGCTTCGGCCTCGGGGAGATCAATTTCAAAACCAACCTGCCGACGGAAATCCGCCCGGTCATGCCCAACCAGGTCACGGAAGGTGACAGCTTTCATGCCGGGTTCTCCGTCATGAATCGAACAAGGAGCAAGCGCACGCTGAAAGTCAGCATCGAGGCGAAAGGCAATATCGATGGTGATAAGGCTGAGATCACCACGGACATTACGCTCGATCCCTATAAGCGCGAAACTGTTTACCTGCCGGTTACCTCTGCACGGCTGACGCTTGGCCGTGATGCCACCCAGGGCGGCATCGGCTTCGAAGCCCGCGCCTGGGACGACAGCGATGGTGATGCCTTGATGCACGAGATCCCGGTACTCAAGCGCCGTAACTTCGAGATCGCGGCGAACTACGGCTCCATCACCAGCGGGAGTGTAACGGAACCCATCGCGTTCCCGCCGGGGATTTACCCGGATGTTGGCAATGTCTCCGTCGTGCTGTCGCCCACGGCGATCGGCAATGTCGAAGGCGCATTCCGCTACCTCCGCGATTACGATTACACCTGCTGGGAACAGGTGTTGACCCGGGGCGCGATGGCCTCCCACTTCAACGCGCTGCAATCCTATCTGGATCCAACCCTCGAGTGGCCGGAGAGCGCGGACCTGCCGCAGCATACCCTGGACCTTGCCTCCAATTACCAGGCACCGAATGGCGGCATGGTTTATTTCGTCCCGGTGAATACAAACGTCAGCCCCTATCTTTCGGCCTATACGGCGCTCGCCTTCAACTGGATGCGCCGCGCCGGGCATGACGTACCGCAAACGGTAGAACAGAAGCTGCACGAGTATCTGATGCGTCTGCTGCGCAAGGATGTCGTGCCCACCTTCTATAGCAGGGGCATGACGTCGTCGGTCCGCGCCGTGGCGCTGAACGCGCTGGCGGAACACGGCAAGGTTGGTTTGTCAGACTTGAACCGCTACCAGCAACATGTGCAATACATGGACCTGTTTGGTGCGGCAAATTACCTGGATGCGGCGCTGCAATTCGAGGGTGCGGAAGATATCGTCCGGGGCGCGATGGACCATGTTCTGGCCCATGGCAGAGCCAGCGGCGGCAAGCAGTTGTTCAACGAGGAAGTGGACGACAGCTATGCCCGCATTCTGACCACGCAGCTGCGCTCCAACTGCGCGATCCTTTCCGCCTTTAGCCGCGTGCCGGATGACAACACCGTCGAATTCGGCAACATGCCGATGGCGATGACCCGGGCGATCACGCAAACTCGGGGAAACCGAGATCATTGGGAAAACACGCAGGAAAACATGTTCTGCATGAACGCACTGATCGATTATTCCCGCAGGTGGGAAAGCGTCGATCCCGATTTGCGCGTCGCCGCCGCCCTCGATGGCAAGGATTTCGGCCATGGCGAGTTCGACGATTTCCGCGATGAAGCACTGGAGTTTTCAACTCCCATTATGGAAAAGCACCCCGGCAGTGATGCTGAAATCAATATCAGACGCGAAGGAGACGGGCGGCTGTATTACGCCGCGCGCGTGACTTATTCCCCCGGGCCCGACAATGCGGAGCGCGTCAATGCCGGCATCGATATACGACGTGAATATTCCGTGCTGCGCGGCGGGCAGTGGGTGCTGCTGGAAAATCCTGCCGTGGTAAAACGCGGTGAACTGGTGCGTGTGGATCTGTTCATGAATCTGCCGGCCGCGCGCAACTTCGTGGTGGTGGATGATCCTGTCCCCGGCGGACTGGAACCCGTAAATCGCGACCTCGCCACGGCATCGGAGGTCGATGCCGAGCAAGGTGACTTCGCGGCATCGGGTGGGTCATGGTGGTTTAAATTCAGCGACTGGGTCTCCTACGGCGTATCGCGCTGGAGCTTCTATCACCGCGAAATGCGCCATGACGCCGTGCGCTTTTATTCCGATTACCTGCCGCCCGGGCACTATCATTTGTCTTACTCGGCGCAGGCGATCGCAGCCGGCAGCTTCACCGTTCGCCCCACCCATGCGGGCGAGATGTATGACATCGACATCTACGGTAAGACCCTGCCGCTCGTGTTGGATGTTCGGTAGGTGGAGTGAAGTCAATGTGCTTCATGCCCAGAATCTTGATTGGCGGCATGCTCATCGCGCTCATCGGTGTAGCGGTGCTGTGGCGGGTGACGGCCGAGGCGCTGCGGCCGGTGCCGCACGGCTTCGATAGGGTCGCCGGTTCCATCAAACGTATTCAGATCACGGATAGGCACGGCGTGGTGTTGAACACCACCTACATCAATGACTGGAACCTGCATGATACGGCGGTAATTCATGAAATTCCGCCTTTCCTGATCACCGCCTTCGTGATGGCGGAAGACAAGCGCTTCTTGAATCATTCCGGGCAGGACTGGGCAGCGCGTTTCAGCGCGCTGTTTGAAAATACCATCGCCATGCGCGGCGTGCGCGGCGCCAGCACCATCACCGAACAGGCCGCGCGCATGATCCAGCCCCGCCCACGCACCCTCTGGGCGCGCTGGCTGGAGGGATGGGAGGCGGAGCGACTGGAACAAACCCGCTCAAAGCTGGATATCCTGGAGTTTTACCTGAACCAGGTTCCCTACGCCGCGAATCGCCGTGGCGTAGTGCAGGCTGCTCGCCATTATTTCGATCGTAACCTGGAAACGCTCAGCAAACGCGAGATGCTGGCCCTTGCCGTGCTGGTGCGCGCACCATCGCGTATGGACCTGTTCGGAGGCAACAGCGCGATGTTGGAGAGCGCAATTGAACGGTTGGCATCGCGCATGGTGGAAGCAGGGCAGTTAGACGAAACAGCGCTGGCGCGGGTTACTTCAGGCGCATTTGACTTGAAGCGCTCGTCGCTTGTGGTCAATGCCGGGCACTTTCTAAATTACGTAACGTCACGCAATTTTACCGAAAGGACTGAACTGCGAACGACACTGGATGGTGTGCTCCAGGCGCGGCTGCAAGCGTTGCTCGACCGGCGGCTGAACTCCCTCGCCGGAGCCAGAGTCGCCAATGGCGCAATGCTGGTGGCGGATCATAGGAGCGGGGAAATCCTTGCCTGGGTGATCGGTGGCGCGGCCGATGACGATGTGCCGGGACACATGATCGATACCGTGACGACACCGCGTCAGCCGGGTTCTTCCATGAAACCGTTTCTGTACGGGCTGGCACTGGAAAAAGGCTGGACCGCCGCGACGCTGATTGATGACGCGCCGCTGGCGGAAATGGTTGGCTACGGGCTGCATAACTATAAAAACTATTCGCGCACATTCCATGGCCCGGTAACGCTGCGCGATGCGCTGGGCAATTCACTGAACATCCCGGCGCTGCGCGCCATCCAGTTTACCGGCGCGGCGGACTACTTGTCGTTGTTGAACCGGATGGGATTTGAAACGCTGTCGCGTGATACGGACCATTACGGCGACGGGCTGGCGCTGGGCAATGGCGAAATGACTTTGCTGGAACTTGTTCAGGCCTATGGCGCGTTGGCCAATCTCGGCGTTTACCGGCCATTTTCCGTGCTGCACGGTGATGAGGGCGCGCAGCCCGGTGAACGTGTTTACTCGGCGGAAACGGCCTCGCTGCTGGGCAATATATTGTCAGATCCGGATGCGCGTTCGCTGGAATTCGGCAGTGGCAGTCTGCTGAACCTGCCTGTGCAAACGGCGGTGAAGACCGGCACATCGAGCGATTACCGTGACAGCTGGGCCGTGGGTTATAACGACCGCTACGTCGTCGGCGTGTGGATGGGCAATCTGGACCAGACCCCGACCCTAGGCATCACCGGCTCCACCGGGCCGGCGCTGGTCCTTCGCGGAGCATTCGATATCCTCAACCGTCACCGTGAAACCGAGTCCCTATGGCTGAGTCCGCGACTCAAGCGCCACGTCATCTGCGCCGACAAGGGGATCGCATTCAACGACGGCATGACCTGCCCGCGTCGAAGCGAGTACTTCATCCCCGGTACTTCGCCGGAAGCATCCCTACCGCCGGCCGCCACACTGGTACAGAATAAGGAAATCCGCCTCCGCCAACCCACGCCGGGTTTACACATGGCTTACGACCCACGTCTGCCTCAGAATTTACAGGCATTTGAATTCGTCCTGCAGGGAGTGGCGGCGGGCGACCTTGTCGACTGGCGTATTGATGGCGGAGAAGCGTTGTTCGGGGATGGCGCGGGCTACCTGTGGCCATTGTCACGCGGCAATCATTCCGTCAGCGCCGCCGTCTGGCGCAATGGCCGCCGGATCGCCGATATCGATGAGGCCCGTTTTCTGGTCAAGTGACTGGATTCTGGGGACACTTTACTTAATTTCGATCAGTAGAGTGCTAGCGAGCCTTCTACCGCGAATTAAATAAAGTGTCCCTAGAATTTGCACGGCAATCGGTCCTCCCAAGGCGCCACTTACTACAAATGCGATTACGGAGATGGCCATTCCCGGTGTGTAGGTAATCCAGTATCTGGCTCGCGGCGAAATGGTCAAGATGAGTCACCTAACGTCGGAGTTCAGCTGCGCTGGTTACTGTTTCGGCTGGAGCAAAAGGTACCGTTTACTCATCAACAGAGCGTTTTAAAAGTTCGAATATGAACTGATTTATGCTTTTTCGCTCAGCGGAAGCGCGCGCTGCAATTTGACTATGTAAACCAGGTGGAATTCTGAGGTTGAACTTGCCTGAATACTCCTTTTTAGCGTCAATTCCTTTTTCCTCGCACACTTCAAAAAATACCTTTAGTGAATTCTTGAACTCCTTGCGAAGGCTGGCAGGACTTTTGCCATAAAAATCCGCACTGCCATTCAGCCCAAGAATCTCTCCCCGGAACTGGTCCAATTCAGGGTCATATTCTATTTTTGCTTTATAACCGTCTACTTCCATAATATTCACGGCGATACCTCATATAATTCCAGCCCTATACGGATACTGGCAATTGCGCCTTTATCCGTATAGGGCGATGGGTGGGCGATGATCCTTCTATGGAATATTTCCGCTAGTCGGTCGTTTATAGATTTTAGCTAGCGTTCGCTGGTGCTTCCGATTCATTTATAAATAGTACCATTATATGGTACTATATCAATTATTTAGTTCGTGTCCAGGAAATACACGAATCGTAAATTCCGGCGTATGCCGGAATGACCTGATTCATCACCGGTGCGTATTCTGGACGGGAACTATTTAGGCAATTTACAGGTTAAATCTGGCAATTTTCTGCCCGCACCATGTTTGATCTTCCTATGTCTTCTGTATACT
>CAMYOI010000122.1:9389-10696 GCA_947259955.1 uncultured Gammaproteobacteria bacterium | reverse complement strand
TCATCCGTGGCGAACACACCAGTCCTTGGATCGCGACGCACCGGACGGTCGTCCCGTACGAGCAGCGAATCCTTGTAACGTTGTTGAATTCCCGGCCGTCCATGGCCTTCACCATGTCTATCTTCCGACGCCTGCCTGAGTATTCGGGACCGACAGGTACCACATTATGGAGCCTACGGTTATAGAAGAAGAAACGGAAACGCCTATCGGGCAGATGTGCATCGACGTATTCGGTAGTGGATGGGGTTCCTTCAAGATAGCTCACATGTCTACGGGCGATAAGATCGGTGTGGAGATGTTTGAGTTTCAGAATAACGAGAGTCCTGAAGGCTTTGAGTATTGGAAGACCAGTACCTTCCATTTTTGTGTACAGGACCCGGATATCGAAGGCTTAGTGGAAAAAATAGTGGCTCATGGGGGAAAACAACGGATGCCCATACGGGAGTACTACCCTGGAGAGAAACCGTACAAAATGTGTTATGTGGAAGACCCCTTTGGTCTTATCTTCGAGGTTTATTCGCACAGCTATGAATTGACCTATTCACAGAGTGCGTACTGATAGCGAGTCCGAATATCTCGGCCGGTTTGAGGTGACAGAGTGCCCGTGGGCGGCAATCGACCAAAGGCTCCTTCTGGCCGTTTAGAGCCGGTCAATTCATGAATAGCGAAGTAAAAACACACTTTTATCAATCGGGCAGCTTTGAGGGCAGGAAAGGACAACAGCTCCGACCTTGTTGCTATGCCGTTCAAGCCATTCTTGCGCGTTGAATCCCAAAAGCGAGATTTTGCTATTCCAAGGTCAAAGCCGACTGTTTATTTAGCTTTCCTGCGGGCAGGATAAACGGCGTATTCAACTTCGCGCGGTATTGCGTCGGCACCATTGACCGGGAAGATGTCGTGCGGGCAAGCGGAGAGGGCAACGATACAGTCCATCTCGGCGCGCAATACGACATAGTCCCCAGGCGCGCAGATCGGAGGGACAATCTCAAGCCGCCCGGTCGGACCAACAGGAATATTCATGAAGATGTTGATCGGCGGGGGCGGCGGCGGCGGGTCGACACCGAGCTCCTTGAGTCCATATGCCATATTGTCGGCGCAGTTGGCGTGATCTTCGTAGCCGAGTATCTTGTAACGGGCAGCGTCGCAGCAGGGAATTAGCGTGTCGTGCACGCCCGGCGAAGTATCCTCGACGAGCGTAAGAATCGGCCTGTCCCTCCTGAAAATATAATCGTACCGTTTCTCTGTTCACTCATTATCATCAACTTCATGCTGCAATTCTCGTGTAGCGATGGTGCAGGCCACCGACT
>CAMYOI010000122.1:0-9361 GCA_947259955.1 uncultured Gammaproteobacteria bacterium | reverse complement strand
TGTCCCTCCTGAAAATATAATCGTACCGTTTCTCTGTTCACTCATTATCATCAACTTCATGCTGCAATTCTCGTGTAGCGATGGTGCAGGCCACCGACTCGGGGTAACGCAACAATGTCACCAATCTCCGGCGGTTCAACAGTTCGAGATTCAGGCGGATCTTTGTTCAACGATAAATGCGTTCTGCAAGTATGGTAATAGCTGAAGTACTCACGAAGGATTCCGCGTAGATGCCGCTCGTTGAAAACAATGACGTAATCCAGGCAGTCTCGGCGTATTGATCCGATAACACGCTCACAAAAAGGATTTTGCCATGGCGAGCGAGGAGCCGTGACAATCTCCTCGATATCCAGACTTTTGATCCGACGCTGAAGCTTCTCTCCATAAATCGCATCCCGATCACGCAGCAAATAGCGTGGAGTAGAGTCAAAAGGAAATGCTTCCACCAGCTGCTGTGCTGTCCATTGGGCAGTCGGATGTTCGGTCACATTGAAGTGCACGACTCGCCGGCGGTTATGGCTCAGCACAATGAACACATAGAGCACACGAAAATTGGCGGTTGGGACGGTGAAAAAATCCAACGAAGCCAGACAGTTTGCATGATTGTCAAGAAAAGTCAGCCATGTTTGTGAGGACGGCTTATACACGCGCTGCATATACTTTGACACTGTCGCCTGAGAAACATCGATACCCAGCTTGAGCAGTTCCCCGTGGATCCGAGGCGCACCCCAGCCGATATTGGTCGCCTGCATGTCTCGAATGAGTTTTCGCAGAGCTGTATCAATAGGTGGTCGACCGGGTTTTGGGCCTCGACTCTTCCAACGCCAATTAAGACGGAAACCCTGCCGATGCCAGCGTACAACCGTATCCGGATGCAGGCTGTGAAGTAATTTACGCCAGCCATCGACATAGTGTGAAAAGATTATCCAGAACAGCTTGTCCACCACGGATGGTCGAGGTTTCTTCACCGATTGACGGAGCATGACCACCTGTTGCCTCAGCGCCAAATTCTCAAGGACCAATTGACGCTTTGACCTGAACAAAGAATGAACAAACCTGACCATGAGGAGAAAAAATGGCATGCCTGCCATCCTTCATCGGTTGTCGAAAATAGTCAAGAAATTCAACACGATCGAGTATTCAGGAGGGACAACACCATTCACGGCTTCCAGAGCACCCAGCAGCCTGTATTTATCTGACATCACCAGATCGCCGTACCCCAGCGTCGAAAAATTTACTACCGAATGATAGAACGCATCGGTAAACTCCTGAAACTCTCCGTGGGCGAAGAACAATCCAGCCCACAGGGCGATCTGAAGCAGGTTGCCGCACAGTAAAATGAGCATAACAACGGTGAGAACTGACGCCGCGTGAATTGCATCAGGTTTATTGAGGAACTTACTTTACATGCGGATTAACGCGCGCAACATAATGGCTACTACTGCACACTGGATGAATACGCAGATTGCCATGGTTACGCATCCGGTAATGAGATTTACGATCAACTCAAGCTCCTAGCCAAACCCGCCAGCGGCGTTATCCGTCCGGTCGCCCAGAGCGACTGCCTCCGCAATTTCACCGGGGAAGATCGGCGTCAACAGTGAGGTCTCACAAACCAGATATCTGCTCACCTTCATTTATTGGATTCCTTCACGACAGGGTTTTTATGTCCTTGAATACCGCACTGAACGTCCCCCCAAACGAGGGACAGGAATCGCACCGATCAGGTTTTCTCTGCTTCATCTTCTTCACCTGTATCTTCGGATTCCGTGTCTTGAGACAGCGGTTCCGCCGTTCCGTACGTGGCCGCTTTGGAGCCGTCCACCTGGGGTGATCCATGCGGCGGATAGTCCAGGGTGCCTGCCATCTGCTCGATCTTTTCATCCGTGAATCTGGGAAACGGCAGATTACCGTTTCTTCGCCAGGACTGGACCTGTTGTACCGCGGTGTCTGTGCGCTCCTCATCCATGCCTTTATCGCGCCCCATGTACAGTGTCTGAGAGGGAAATGCGAAACTGGTGCCGGACTCTGCGACAATGTCGTTGACCCTCAACAGAACGTCTTCCCTGATCGCGAAAAACTCGTTCATCTCCTGGGTCAAAGCATGGATCCGGAAATCGACATCGAAAGAGGATGCTCCGTAGCCTGCGAACCTTATACGCACGGTTTCAGGGTCGATCTTGGGATGCGCGTAGCACATCTCGCGAAGGTTCGCCAACAGATAACGCAACTGGTCCGGTTCGGTCTCATAGCGCAACCCGATGTTGGTACGGATCATCATCTTGTCGCACTTGGCCCAGTTGATGAGCTCCATGTTGGCAAAATTGGCGTTGGGTATGGTGACCAGGGTCCGATCGAGGGCGCGGACCTGGGTCGAGCGTACGCCGATGCTTTCTACGGTACCGGTATACCCGGCAAAGGTGCACCTGTCGCCTATTCGCACGGGGCGATCGATATACAGGATCGCACCGCCGATAAGGTTCTCCAGGGTAGGTCGTACCGCCAGCGCAACCGCAAGCCCCCCCACACCGAGGCCTGCCAGCAGGCCCAGCCCGGGCAGCCCGAGGGCCTGCACGCCATAAGCGAGGATCACCACCGAGCCAACGAAGCCGACGACCCGGGCCGTAAGACGCAGAAGATTGGCATCCAGGCTGCTGTCCGGAATTCGGGGAGACAGGATGATCCATTCCGATATCGTTATCACTACCAGCCAGAAGATCCAAACAAGCGCCAGGTAGATCGTCAATGTCGCAGTGAACTCGACCGCTCGGGAAAATTCCCCGGAAACATCCACCTCAACGGAGATGAGGGCTTCCAGCGCCAGAGTTACGGCAATGATTGCCGCCGGAGACAGTAGGCGATACAGCGGCACGGTAACCTTTCTTTTCGAGGCGACCGCATTGACCATGCGGTGCCACAGGATCAGCATCAACATGGCCGCCACCGCCAGAAACATCACGGTGAGAATTTTCCAGATCGGTGTGCCCAGCCAGAACTGTTTCAGGCCTGCAGGGAGGCTGGCGACCAGTCCCGCAGGAATCATGGGACCATGAAATTGGGCAAACACCTCGGTCCAGCTCTCGATTCCGAGCGTCGAGCGCAGGGGGCGGTGCCTCATGTGCTGGTAAGCCCGTGGCGCGACATCCACCGTTCTACCGCTGAACAGGAACTCGCCGGCAAACGGTGCCTCCTCTATTCGCACGATCTTGATGGGCGTCCCCGGGATACGCCATTTGGCCGGTTTCTCTTCATCTTCGAAGGCGTCCTCATCGGGAACATCCTTCAGAGGTGGGAGATCTATGCGCCCGAAAATATCCAGCACGTAACCGATCGTGTCCTCGCCAACCTCTCGCCTGGTTGCTTCCGGAACTTCAGTGAGATCGATCAACTGGAGAAACGCCGGTGCGAGAATCGAAATTCGCTCGCGGTTTTGATGGTTACGCTCTGCCCGGTATTGCTGTATCGCACTCTCGAGTAGCCAGGTAAGGCGTATAAAGCTGTTAAGCGTCTCACGTGGACTGTCAGTGCGGACCGGCAGAAATGTAAAATCCCCGATCGCCTCGTCGGGGTCTTCCAGGATTTCGACGTCGTCTTCCTGGCTAACCTCCGCGTCCTGCTGAGCAAGAACAACCGTAGCGGACACATAAGGCAGGATACAGACCGTGAAAACGATGGTGGCCAACCGACATATAGATTTCAGTGCAGTCCAGACCATCATCGGACCGGTCCTGGACAGGGCTTGGCGATGTGACTAAATGGGTTCGACATGGTGCTCCGTTTCAGGGGTCCGACATAGTCCCCAAGTCAATGATCTATGGATCATCGACGGAGTTTACACTGCTTTGGTGTCGCGCGAATCCCTACAGACAAGGGGGTAATTAGTGGCCGGAGCTGTCACAATACGCGCGGTCACGTATAAACCCCCGTTGACCCGGGCCGCGGCCACTCGTATCCCCTGACGGGGTAAACCTAGAGTTCAACATCCCGGCAAGAGATTCGATTGAGTATGCCCGAAATCCAGCACACGCCAGGGCAGCGAACAGGACTGCAGCATGGGCAATTCAGCGTGGCTGAAGGGTGATCGATCTCACCCCGGCAAAGTCATTTTTTCCTGAATTTCTCACCAAGCCTGATCAACCTTTGCTGATCAGCCTGAGCCGCCTCCTCCTCAGTTAGCTCGGGTTCCTCTATCCCGCGCGCCAGCGCCACCCGGTGTCGAAACCAGGCTGCCAAACACAGAAGACCGGTCGCACCGGCCGCCATCCATAGCAGATCCGGCGAGGCGGTGAAGACACAAACGCCCAGAACAGGCGCCATGGCCAGCGGCCCAAGAGCAAAATAATGTGGCACCGGCGGACCGGTGCGGGCGGCGAAGCCAAACAACACCGCGAGACTTATCCCGGCCGCGACAAAAGGAATCAGACTGATCAGCCCACGGCCCTCGTCCAGCATCAGTAACGGGACCACGAAATAGGAGCAAGCGCCCAGCGCCGCCAGTGCGAACATCGATCCCACCGCCCGCGGACCGCGGGCACCCGGAATAATATTCGTCAACCGGGCCTGCAATACCCAGGCGACCAACCCGGCACCGAGAATAGCCAATAAACCCAGCAGCGCCGGCCACCACCAGGCCGCTGCCGCCAATGCGGTGGCCTCGGGCATATATTTCTTCATGATCGCCACGGCGGCGACGGTGAATATCCTTCCGAAAACAAACAAAGCGGTACCGATGGCGAGCCGATAGAACAGTTTCAAGGGTTTTTGAACACTCCACCTCAACTGCGCTGACCAGATCAACGCCAACGCGAGCATTAGCGCTTGAATACCGACGACCCACCAGTACTGCTGTCGACGATCGAGGGCGAAACCCATATATTGGAAACTCTCGACACGGATGTTGGGGCTGGCATCGACCAGACTCACCTGTACCACCTCACCGGGCAGATAAACGTCTCCGCCGAGAAAGACCACGCTGGCGTCGTCGACGGTTATGGGTTGCGCGATCGTCAATATAAACAGACTCACGGCATCGAAGATGCTATATAACCGGCCGACAAGCTCCGCAGTGATCTCACCGCGGTCGAAAGCTTCGAGTTCTTCCATGCTCAGTCCCTTGACCAGGGCGCGGCGCATGTGGGGTGTCGAACGGTCGTCTCTTAGCAACACCTCGGCCGCGATGTTCTCCAGGCGCCGGTCACTCGGAGAGCTCCTGAACACAATATGCGGATGATCGTACTGCTTCAGCTGGTCCAACAGTTTGTGGGTCGTGATCATCACTGCTGCGGCATCCGGCGGATTAAACAACTGTTCCGAAATCGCAAGACCTTCGTCCTCAATTGCTGACGAAGCAACCAGCCGTGCAATGGGAAACACTCCGTAGAATCGCTCTTCATAGAGTTAGGTAAGCAATGCCAGGTCTTCGCGAACCGCATTCAACTCCCGCGTCAGGCGTTCTCTGACGGCTGGAGAAAGCCCGGCCTCATCGATGCCAAGTTCTGCGGACTCGAGCAGTCTGCCGGCTTCTTCAAAGCTGCGATCAGCTCCCTGCTCCAACACGCCCAAACGCAGCAAAAGATCTGCCCGCTGCAGGACCTCATCCACTTCGGAAGATGCCGAAGCCTGGCTGATCGTGGCAGCCAGGACAGTCACCAGCAGAAGCACCACGGGCAGACGAACGATATTCATATGACGATTCACTACTCGGATATCTCCTTCTCCCTCCGGAAGAGGGTTGGGGTGAGGGGGCTCAGGTCAATATTCACAGGTGGACATTGGATCGGGTATGTTTGGCGCAACACCAAAAGGCCCGCCTCCCAGGAGGGGGGCAGTATACTATTTCCATATCAGCTTCGGGTCGTCAAGTGCGGATTCTAGCGTATCGGCGATGCGGGAAACTCCATAAACGAGGGTAAATCAGTGCACTACCAACCCCTCCAGTGAGCAACTGGGGAGAGAGTCCAGTTTAGCTGCACCTGATCACATCACGCAGGTTATTGCTTCGCCCCCAAATAAGCCAACTATGTAAGAGACTGAAGGTGTAGGCGGAGCAAAGCTGGAGCCAGAACAGCACCTGTCAGCATCCATGCGGTAACGCGCCACGGTCGCTGCGTCTCTCGATTCAAAATTGATATCGAAAAAGTACATCGCTGTGCTCCGCAATCGGAATTATGATCAGATTCGCCGGCCCCTCCTCCAAAGCCACCCTCCACCCGATGATGATCAAATTTGCGATAGTCGTTTCGAACGCAAATCACAACAAATATCTGCGTCCTGTCTTATATGATATTCAACACAGCGTGACCAGATTTGAGCTGACAATCCAAACGATTGACACAGGTACACTCAATATTTACAGTTCCCGATAGACATGCTCACTGAAGTTGGATGAGGTATCTCGTATGAGAATCGGACTATTGTTTTCGCTCACAACCCTGGTGGCTGTGCTGGCAAGTGGTTGTGCTTCGGTACCCGATCGACAACTCTCAACGGTATCTTCGCCGTATGTAAGCCTGCCCAACGGGCGCGATCCGCTCAAACCGGATCAGTTCGCCGCCGGGATCGAGTCCCGCGAAAAGGGTGTGTTCCGACATTTCGAAAGCGTGAGAGGCCATGCCCTGAATATCCTCGAGCTCTCCGGAGGGGGGCAGAATGGCGCCTTTGGAGCCGGCTTTCTCAATAGCTGGAGTGAGCGCGGCGACCGACCCCAGTTTGACCTGGTCACCGGCGTCAGTACCGGCGCCCTGCTCGCCACTCATGCCTTTCTGGGCACACCTGCAGACGACGCGGCGTTGAAAGAAATCTTCACCGAGATCACGTCGGCCAATATCTATAAAAAGGTGTCGATCTTCAGTGTGTTAAGCAGACGCAGTGACGCCTTCTACGACACGACCCCACTGAAGGAACTTATAGCGAAGTACATCACCCCGGAAGTCATCGAGCGGGTGGCCGCCGCGTACGACGAAGGGCGGCGGCTGGTAATCGGCACCACCAATCTGGATTACCACGAGACCTGGGCGTGGAACCTGACGCTACTCGCCAAGCGCGAGGGTGTTGAGGGCATCGAACTATTCCGCAAGGTGCTGCGCGCGTCAGCCGCGCCGCCGGTGGCTTTCCCGCCGGTTGAAATCGACGGGCACATGTTTGTCGACGGCGGGGTTCGGCAAAACATCCTGCTGGTGGGTCTTGCCGGGGACGAGCGGCCGGACCCGCCGTTATACGGGCCGGGTAACGTGTACATGATCCACAACGGCAGATTCGTAAAGCAACCCATAGCCGTTAGCCCGGACATCGCCACTATTGGCGGCAGCTCGTTCGGTACGCTGATGGACGTCTCCATGGAATCCGTCTTGTTGCGCGCGTATTTTGCCGTCCGTTCCCACGGCTACAATTTCCACCTGGTGGAAATTCCGCCTGAAGCGGATATCGGCAACAATATGCTTGGTTTCCAAAAGGAGCACCTGCTCGCCGGTTTTGAGTCAGGATACGCGCTCGGCAAGCAAGCTGATCCGTGGCGGCAGTTCCCGCCCACTTTCGGCGACATTCCCTCCTGGGCGTTCGAACTCCTGAAAGACGTCGAATAACACGGCATATGGCGCTGGTTCGTGACCTGGTACCGTTTGGATTCTGCATTGGCAAGATGTTCAAACAGCGACGATCCGACTCAAAGAAGTTGCTGACCGACTTTCGAGATACTCTGAACTCATCATGTCCCGACTGAGAAGTCTCCTGTCCCGAATATTGAGGTTGTGCCTCGCTGGCGCTATCGGCGTACTACTGACGCTGATCATCGTCTACGTCGTATTTCTTGATGACCGTGCGGACCTCGGTGTCTGGCACCTGGCGGATCTTGACCAGGAATTCACCGAACATTCGCCGGTATCCAGCTTCACCGACTATCTTGCGCTGGAGGATCGCTTGTTCGCCCAACTGGACGAACGCGTCTATGCGCTGACCGGGCCTGGAGGAGATGACGACATCGACCGTTACCGGCGGGGCAGCCTGTCCGACCCACAGCGCTGGTCGCCGAACTGGAATCACAGTTATGAGATGCCGGCGGCATCCCCTGACGCCGCGGTACTACTGTTGCACGGTATGTCTGACTCGCCTTACAGTCTGCGTAAAATGGCCGAGACTCTGCACACCGCCGGGGCTTATGTGTTGGGATTACGCGTGCCGGGTCACGGCACGGCGCCTTCGGGACTGGTCACGGTAACCTGGCAGGATATGGCGGCCGCGGTACGCCTGGCGATACGCCACCTCGCGGAGCAAAACGGCGGTCGACCTGTCTATATCGTCGGCTACTCCAACGGCGCTGCACTGGCGGTGCACTATGCGCTGGCGACGCTCGACGACCCGGCATTGCCGCCGGTCGATGGGCTGGTTCTTATTTCGCCCGAAATCGGCCTGACGCCGGTGGCAGCGCTGGCGATCTGGCAGGCGCGCCTGGGGCGCTTGTTGGGTCTGGACAAGTTGGCCTGGAATTCGATTCTGCCCGAATACGATCCATTCAAGTACGGTTCCTTCGCAGTCAACGCAGGAGACGTGTCCTACCGGATCACTCAGGAAATTCAGCGTCGCATCACGCTGCTGACCGAGAACGATCAACTCGACGGTTTGCCGCCGATCCTGGCGTTTTCGTCCGTGGTCGATGCGACAGTTGTTGCACCGGACCTGGTGAAACACCTGTTCAATCGCCTGCCCCCCGGCGGACACAAGCTCGTGTTGTTCGATATCAATCGCAGGGCCGAGATCAAACCCCTGATCAAGTGGCGCCCTGATACCATGGTCAAAGCCTTACGCGAGGATCCTGATCGAGTATTCGAATTGAGCCTGGTGACCAATAGAGATGTGCATAGCAGCAATATGATTGCCCGCACCTGGGTCGCTGGGCTCGACAAGGGCACGGACCAGGACCTGGGCCTGCAATGGCCGATCGATGTCTATTCACTTGCGCACGTCGCTTTGCCGTTTCCACCCAATGATCCGGTTTACGGGGATGATCCAGACCACAGGAGCCCCGGCATACGGCTTGGGAATATCGCGTTTCGGGGGGAGCGTGGAGTACTTGAAATTTCAGCATCCGATCTGCTCCGGTTACGCTGGAATCCCTTTTATCCTTATCTTGAGGCCAGCACACTGGAATTTCTTGGATTGAACTGAGTAAAAAATGGAGGGGTTCGCGGCCCGGGGAGAAATCGGAGACCGCATCCATCCAGGGCAAGGCCCGCAACCGAATCAAGACCGGACGTTCGATTTCAACTATTGTCCCTCCTGAAAATATAATCGTACCGTTTCTCTGTTCACTCATTATCATCAACTTCATGCTGCAATTCTCGTGTAGCGATGGTGCAGGCCACCGACT
>CAMYOI010000121.1 GCA_947259955.1 uncultured Gammaproteobacteria bacterium | reverse complement strand
CAGGTAATTCATGAGCGCGGGGGCATACACGTAGTAGCGCACGAACGAAAAGACGTTGACGCCGAACTGCAGCACGAAGAACACCACGGTCAACGCCGCACACCATACCCGCTGACGAAGCGAAAAATCTGATTGCTCGAACAGATACAAAGCAAATGTGTAAATCGCCGAACAGAACAAAACGGTGTTAAGTATGTTCAGCGGCATCAGGATCTCGGTGACGGAGCCGCTCCACAAAGACGCGGCTAAAGCCGGAATGAAGTATCCGTAGAGGTTTGGTGCGTACCATAGTCTGTTCCAGGCCACGGCGCCCTGCGGATCCTGCACCAACGAGTCCAGGACGTCGTTGATTTTCGAGAGATGCCACCAGTTGTCGGCCGGAACCTCGAGGTAGGGCCCGGCCAGCCACGCATAGACACCGACAACCAGGAGAACGACCAGAAGGACGCTTCCGGCGTAGCGATCGGGATTGATTCCTTTGACGATCGAGGCTGGCGGATTCACTCGAATAACCAGCAATAAAAGCAATATCGATTCCACAACCGTTATTACGGCGACCGCCGAATACTGAATGCCCAGCATCCTGACCATGACCAGGTTGATCGCGGCTATACCGATCGAAAACGCGATGCTCAACAACAGTCTGTTGCGTTCTATTCCGAGCGAACTGACCAGCAGCCAGCCGGGAACCAGTGTAAAAAAGAGATAGCTTAGAGAGAAAAGCATTTCAGACTCATGTGCCCCGGCCGGTCAACATGACGCGGACGGTCTTCACCGCGATTACCAGATCGAGGACAAGAGAGTAGTTCTTGATATAGAACAGATCGAACTGCAGTTTTTTTCGAGCATCATCCACCGAGGCCCCATAGGGATACATGACCTGCGCCCAGCCCGTGATGCCGGGTTTGATCAGGTGGCGAAGGTAGTAATAGGGAATCTCTTTCTCTAGGATATCGTTGAACTCCGGCCTCTCCGGCCTTGGCCCGACAAAGCTCATTTGCCCCGCGAGCACATTCCACAGCTGCGGCAGCTCGTCGAGTCTGGTCAATCTGAGGGTGCGCCCGACACGGGTCACCCGGGGATCATCCCGTTCGGCCCACTGGGCGCCTGTTTTCTCCGCATCTTTCACCATGGTGCGAAATTTTTTCAGCTCGAACTCCTTGCCGTGCCGGCCGGTTCTGGTTTGGCTGTATATCGGGGATCCCCGGCTGTCGATCACGATCAGCAATGCAATGATCAGCAGTAACGGCGCCACAATAATGAGCAGCACGACGGCGCTGACGGTGTCCAAGACGCTCTTTACCTTGAGCTGACTGTGTGCATGCAGCAGGTCGAACCCATGCGCAAAGGCCAGCCAGCCGTCCTTTATATGCAGAACCGGTATGCGGTATAGATAATTCTCGTAAAAATCGGTCAGATCGAAAATCCGGTACCCTTCAAGCCTGAGTTTCATGAATCGGGTCAGCATCCATTCCGGAATGTCGGTGTCGCCCGCCAGTACCACGCCCGAGATAGATTTTCTTATATGTCTCTCCAGGTCCTCGAACCGATCATCCAGTTTGTCGCCATTTCTTATTTCGTCATAATCGAAGAACTCGAGTTCACCATTGATACCGGTGCTGCCGAAGTCATTCGCCAGGTAGGCGGCGCGCTCACCGCCACCTATCACCAGCCAGCGCAGCTTCCTGCTGTTTTCCTGTGTCTTTGCGGATATGTAGATGCGCCAGGCGACGGCCCAAATCATGAAGATGAGATAAGCCGGCATCAGGGTGCCCCGCCAGAACAGTATATTGAGTTCCGCGGCCTTCGTGACATAGGTCAGCGCGGCAATCACGATGCCGGCCAACGCCACGGTAAGGGCGGTTCGGATGACCAGCCGCAGCCCCCATGTTTCGATATCGGATCGATACACGCCGCCCACGTACATGATGAACAAGGTGAGCGGTACGACTACGAAGATGATTTCATTCGGCACCCCCGCGAAACGCCTCAGGTGCAGCCAATGACCCGCGTTGAAGGCCAGGACGATTCCCACCGCGTCCATCGCCAGGAGCAAAAGCCCCGCGGGGTGCGCGCTGATTATGCGGCGTAACAATCCGGCGCTCCGGATTCAGGAAAGTAGGACAATATTTTTCTGTTGACGTCATGGACGTCGTAGTGTTTCTCGACGATCCTGCGCGATTCCTTGCCCATTTTGGGGGCGAGCCCCTCATCGGTAAGGAAACGTTCCATCGCGGCCCCGAGTTCGTCGCTGTTTCGCACCGGTACCAGGTATCCGTTGACACCATCTTCGATCGGGTCGCGGCATCCGGGCCAATCCGTGGTAATGACCGGTTTCCCCATCGCCATCGCTTCCAGTATGGATCTCGGCGTGCCTTCCCTGTAATACGAGGGCAATACGAACACCGTTGCCTCTTCCAGATAAGGTCGGACGTCACTGGTTACGCCGAGGTATTCCACGCCTTCGCCGCTCCACCGCTGCAACTGATCTCGCGATATTGCGGACGGATTGTCATCAATTGGTCCAAGCAGCTTGAATTCGGCATCCCCATAGCTCGCTCTTAGCGCTCGCGCGGCCGCCACGAACTCCCAGATGCCTTTTTCCCACAGCATCCTTGATATGAGCAGGAATACGGGATGTGCTGCCCGACTCGGGCCGGGCTGGAACTTGATCAGGTCTATGCCGGTGCCGTTCAATACCACCGCATCCTCTTCCTTCATCAAACGGTTGGAGAGGAACACGTCACGATCGTGCGTATTCTGAAAAAAAACCTTGGTGTTGTATTTGAGCGCTCGGCGATACATGGCAAGCACCAGATCCTTGAAGGCATTGTTGCGCGAAAACATGTAACCCAGCCCGGTTACCATGGAAAATATGCTTGGAACACGACATCGGCCCGCGATGTAAGAACCGTAGATAACCGGCTTGATGCTGTAATTGAATACAATGGCGGGCCGGATTTTTCGAATGAATCGATATAGAAAGTAAATGCTCTGCAGCTCTCGGAGAGGGTTCATGCCTCGGCGCGACAGTGTCAGATCATGACAACTGGCACCGGCGGTCTCTAGCACCTCGAACGCGTCGTCACGGGGCGCGACGACCAGTACCTGATATCCCAAATCAACCAGTTCCTGGATGAATTCGAGGTAGTGCATCGCGATATAGTGAGCCGTGTTATGCGTTACCACGACTGACTTTCGGGAGGCCTGATCAGTTGGCACAGCGTAGCCAGCTCTGAAACATCAATACGTCCCACAGGTGGTACTGCCAGTCATGCTGACCGAGAACGTGCTCACGCCACTTCTGCCGGATCGGCTCCACCCTGAGATAGCCGTGTTTGTTGATCTCGTTTTCTGACAGAAGGTCCTCGGCCCATTCCCTGAGCGGTCCGCGCAACCACTGTCCGACGGGGATAGCGAAACCCATTTTTGGCCGGTCCACGAGTGCGTTCGGTACATACCGGCGCAATATCTGGCGGAGTAGCCACTTCGTTTTTGCATCCCTGATCTTGAAAGAAATCGGTACCGACCAGGCAAACTCGATAATCCTGTGGTCGAGAAACGGGACACGCACTTCAAGGCTTGCGCCCATACTGGCGCGATCCACCTTGGTCAGAATATCCCCCGGAAGATAGCTCAGGGTATCGACATACATCATCTGTTCAATGAATCCCCGTCGCTCGTTCTCGGGGCATCTGTCGAAAATCGTAATTGGTTCACTGGCATTCAGCACGATCTGATCGGGTTGGTGCCAGTGTGACACGAGGTTCTTATAGAGTCCCATACGTTGTTCGGTCGACAATGTATCCGCCAGACGGTGCACCTTCTGCCCCAGATTGCTTACCGGGCCGATGCGGTCGAACACTGGTTTGACGGGTAACAGCATCTTGTCCCAGGCGGATCGTGGAATCGAGGTAAGGCATCTGGCCGCCATCAATCTAGAAGTTTTAGGCATCCAGCCGATGAATTTCCAGATCTTTGAGGCCCAGGCATATCGGTCATACCCGGCGAACAATTCATCGCCGCCATCACCGGACAGGCACACGGTGACCTGCCGGCGCACCAGCCGGGATACCAGCCAGGTCGGGATTTGTGACGAATCGGAGAACGGCTCGTCGTACAGATCCGGGAGGTTCGGAATCGCATCCCTTGTTTCCTCCGCGGTCACGTAAAGCTCGGTATGTTCGGTGCCCAGATGTTTTGCAACGGCGGCCGCGTACTTCGCCTCGTTGAATTCCGATTCGTCGAACCCGATCGAGAATGTCTTGACCGGGACGCTCGACTGCGCCTGCATGACGGCAGCCACGGTGGACGAATCTATTCCGCCGGACAGCAGCGCTCCGAGCGGCACATCCGAGATCATCTGACCCTCGATGGACTGGTGCAGCAGGCCGTTGAAACGGTCGACGAGCTCGGTTTCGTCGGAAACCGGATCGACATCGCCAAGATAGGACTCTCCCAACGACCAGTAACACACGTTTTCGGAAAAGATTTCCAGCGAGCCGCGATCGTAGATCTTCTTTGCATCCGGCCCCGTATGGGCGGACACCGTCACATAATGCCCCGGTTCCAGCTTTCCAATCCCCGTGTAGATCGAATAGGGCTCCGGAATATAGTTGTGCCTGAAATACAGACTCAACGCATCACGATCCACCTCCCCTGTCCAGTTCCTGTGCACTCGCAGCGCCTTGAGTTCGGAACCAAACAACAGAGTAGACCCGGAAATACCATAGTAGAGCGGTTTCTCACCGATCCTGTCCCGAGCCAGAACCAGCCGACGGTCCTCTCTGTCCCACAGGGCAAATGCAAACATCCCCACGAATCGGCGCAACGCTTTATCGATGCCCCACGCTTCCACCGCTTCAAGGATAACCTCGGTATCCGAGGCGCCGCGGAAAACAGTCCCCGACCTGGATAATTCAGCCTTGAGTTGCGGGAAGTTGTAGATCTCGCCGTTGTAGCTGATGACATATCTTCCGGAGGAAGAAAACATGGGTTGCGCACCGCCATCGGACAGATCAATGATTGCGAGCCTGGTATGGGCCAACGTCAGCCCCGCATCGTCGTCTCTCCAAGTACCCGAACCATCAGGACCCCGATGCCGCAGCCGCTCGCACATCTGCGCAGCCATTGCGGACGACTCGGCGCCTCCCGCGCCATCACCAAATTCCCAGAAACCGGCTATGCCGCACATAGCGCCAATGCCCGGTGGTAAAGGTCCACGTACCGCTCCGCGATGCCCGGCAGGCTGTAGTTATTCTCTATGTTGGCTTTTCCGATGAAGCCAAGGCGCCGCCTTTCGTTTTCGGGAGTCGAGTTCATCTGTGCGATAGCTCGCGCCATTTCGCCGGGATTTCCCGGTCCCACGACCAAACCTGCGCCATTTAACAACCGTCTCGAATCTCCAACGTCCGTGACGATACAGGGTTTTCCGCAGGCCATTGCCTCTCCGATGACGTTGGAAAAGCCCTCGGATATCGATGACGACACAGCCACATCGAAGGCCTGATAGAAGTCTTCGATATTCGATCTGGCGCCGGCCAGCACGATCCGATCGCCCAGCCGGCGTGATCGAATGAACTCCATGATCTCCGAGTTTGTCTGGTCCATTTGCCATCCACAAAAAAGAAACACGGTATTGGCGCGCGGGCGGGAATCGACGTATTGTGAAACCGCCTCGATGAACCCTTTCTGGTCCTTGTGTGGATCGTATCTTCCGACCAGCCCGAACACGACGGCGTCTTCGCTGATGCCCAGCTCGCGCCTGATTTCGAGGCCCCTCTCCGGATTCGGGTAGAACCTGTCCGTATCGAAACCATTCGGAATGACTTCGATCCGATCCTCGGGATAGCCCTGGCTAACGTGCTCGCGCACGTGCTCGCGCTTGGCGCTTTGAGCGCATGCCACGATCAGCTTCGGCAGCCTGTTCGAAAACAATGCGCACAGCTTGGCCACGATACGGGTCGAAAATTTATGGCGTAGCCGACTGTTCCGCAAGCTCCACACCACCGCAACGCCCGGGCATTTGCGGGCGGCAATCCCGCCAAGCAGATCGGCGTGGTAAAGCCAGGTGTGGAGGACATTGGGGTGGTCGCGCGCGATTATGCCCCGCAAACTCGATACAGCGCCGAGGGGATGTTTGCGCATATCCACGCTGTGGACCGTGGTCCCCTTTTCCTGAAGCAGGTTGCCGACCTCGCCCACGCCGGTGAGCGTACATACCGCGTTGCTGACGCCCAATTCCTCGAGAGTTCGCACGAGCCTGCACAGCATGAGTTCGGCGCCACCGGGATTCAGGCCTGTTATAACGTGCAGGATCCTAAGGTCAGGCGGCACCGACGAGGTTACCTCTTCTGCATCCGTTCACGAGGTGCTGCAGGTAGGGCAATCCCAGCACGACCAGTATCCAGTTGGTCAAGACATGGTGGCGGACCGCCTGGCCGTAGTTCGTGGTACCCAAGGCCCACAACATCGTCATGGTCAAGTACAGGACGAGCAGTATTACCGCCACAGTATCAAATCTTTTTCGAAACAGGCTAAGTATCGTTGCCGCAAGCAAGGTCAATCTGAGCATGGCCTCGCCCGACGCAACAATGTCGGCCATATTTTCAACTTCCCAAATGAACGGCGCGGCCATGTACTGCCAGTACACCTGAAGGTACGTCACCACGAACATGCCGATGCTCGAAAAATCGATGTCCGCGCCAAAGGCGCTGCGCGGATTATCCCTGAGTATGAGTTCCCTGCCCCTTTCCAGATTTTCCGATATTTCCCCGGAGAGGAAGAAGTTGACCACCCCGCTGTTCGGGACGTCATAATATGAAACGAAATACACCGTGACGACACAACCCAGGGGTATCAGCAAAGCAACCGGCAGCAGAGCAGGACTGGCTCGTTTGTTGACCGCCACCAAAATGGCGGCCAGCATCACGAGTGCGGCAAGGAAAACCGCGTACAGGATCAGCCCTTTGTGAAGTATTCCGAATAACAGCAGTACGGGAAGGACGGCCAACAAGAGCCATGCGCGCGGCTCTCTCAAGAACAGCATGAACAGATATGTGAAAAGGATTAAAAGCGCGAGTTCAGCGGATTCGCGCAGCGGAATCGACGTGTAGATAACGACGGAGGGAATACAGCCGAACAAAAGCACGGCCATCGGTTTGAGGTCGCCGAATTTGCGCAGATCGAGTACCTTCAAAAAAAAGAACAAGGCAACGGCGAATCCAAAAACTGAAATTTGCGCGGCCAGCAGTCTGGAGGCACCGCCAAGGCGGTAGAAGCCGCCCAGCCGATAAATAATCCCCATGGCCTGAACATAGAAGTCGAAGTCGATCGCAAAGAAATGGTCGCCCTTCGTGGCAAATTTCACCGCATGTCTGTGGAAACTTTCCGCGTCGATGGACAAATCGACGAACCCCATAACAAATACGAAGGCGATGGCGTGATGAGCCGCCAAAACGACCCAGACGGCATACCTCGTCTTTTTGTCGCCGCGTACCGTCGGATCGAGGAGAAACAGCGGAAAACTCAAAAGCAGAAGCAACCAGCCGGTCGAATCCTTCACGTTGAGGAATGAAAAAACCAACGTGGCAACCACCAACAGAGCGAAGAGCAGCTGCTCGAAGACGGATAGGTTATGCCGTGTCACGTAGTCTCTGCTTAGGAATCTCCCATGCCCAGTCGAGGGTATTATTTAGCTGATCCTCCCACCAGAAGTCCTCGTTGACCTTCCGAGGGCTGGGTTTCAGGATATTGACTCCAGGGCCGCCCTGAACGACCGCACACAGTTCGCAATGGCGTGTTCCGCTATCACCTGCTCCCGGGCACGTCTACCAAGGCCCGGCTCCAGTGCCACCCTTTCGAGTTGACCACGTATGCCGTCAGCCAGCAGGCGCGCGTCCCTGGCCGGAACCACCGTGCCGGTTTCGCCGACAATGCGCCGCGCATCTCCGACATCGGTTACAACGCATGTCGTCTCGCATGCCATGGATTCGATGATGCTGTTGGGCGATCCCTCGCCGTAGGAAGAAAGCACGGTCACATCGATGGCGCTGTAAATGCCGGGAAGGTCGTTCCTGAATCCTAGAAACAGGAATCTGCCAGAATCGACCAGCCGCTGGGCGCGAAGTTTGACCTGTGCCTCGTATTTCTCGTCGCTGCCTCCGCCGACGCAAACAAAGATCACGTCCGAACGTTCTTGCAGCACGATTTCCGCGGCAGCCACGAAGTTTGGGTGATCTTTCATCGGGTCAAGCCGGCCGACCAGGCCGACGATGTATTCGTCGTTCCCGACCTCCCATTCGTCACGCAGCGCGCGGGACGCCCGAATATCCGGCCTGAATTTATCGCTGTCCACTGCGTTGGGTACTACCGCCAGTTTGCCGGGATCCACGCCGGCGTTTTCCGCGCGTACCATCCCGGCGTTCGAATTAGTGATTACTAGATCGGCGCGTCTTGCAAACCAGAGTTCGGCACCGAACGACCAACCGGACAGCCAGTCATAGCGCGCGGTATCCATATAGGTCGACGCCATTCGGTTTACCACTTTCCGGCCCTTGAGAAGCGGCCTCACCGACGACAGTATGATGTTTGCACCCTCGAGAAAACCGATGACTACATCTCCGCTGCTGGCCCTGACAGCCTTGAGCAGCCGCGCGAAAAAACCAACAAGATCCCAGCGTCCCGTTTTGTGCAAACTGATCAAATTTACGCCGCATTTCTCGATCTCTTCTTCGAATTCACCACCGCTGTAAAACGTAATCAACTCGACCTGGTGCCCGTCGCATGCGAGAGCGCAGGCGAGCAATGTCAACTGCCTTTCAGCGCCGCCCGCTGCCAGCGACCTGATAACAAACGTGTAGTTCTCTCGCTGATTCGGCTCTGGGGAAACAGGTGGGTCGGTCTCAGGCAGCGATCGCCTCGTCAACGATTCGGTTCCACTTTCGCATGACACCATCAAGCGAAAAAGTGTCGCTCACGTTTCTTGCGTTGGTTCCAAGCCTCCGCCTCATCGAGGCATCCGACATGAGCAGATCCAGGGCACGGGCGAGGCCCCGGGCGTTGTCTACAGGAACCAGCAAACCGTTTTCGTTGTTCCGAACGATCTCCCGCGGTCCGGACAAACAATCGGTGGCCACCACCGCTGTTCCCGCCGCCATCGCTTCGACGAGCACATTCGGAAAACCCTCGAAGCGCGACGACAAAACGAATATATCTGCACAGGCAAGATGATCCGGCAGATTATCGACGACCCCCGGCAAGCGTACCCTGCCTGAAATCCCCAGTTCATCGGCCAGATTCAGCAGCCTTGGCCTCAACGCGCCCTCACCCACGATAACGAGTTGCCAATCCGGGTATGATTTATGCAGGGTTGAAAACGATTCGACAAGCAGATCAAATCCCTTTTGGTACTCCAAGCGGCCCGCTGCCAGAATCGTTTTGGCATTGCGTTGCCCGCCCTTGGGCGCTGCTGACGAACCATTCACGGGGGCAGGCACTGCCGGGTTTGGAATGACCTCGATATTCTTAAAGCCTCGGCGCTCAAACTCCCGCCGCATGGCATCGGTAATGACGACTAGCCGATCGGCAAAGCGGTAAGCCACCCTCCTCATCGACTCCCACTCTAAGCCAAGTTCCTGGCTGCCGGGGTAAATCCGTTCGGAAACGACAACGGGGACCCCGAGCCCACGGGTTGCGAACAGCACAAGTATATTGGTCTTATCCATGAAACTGATGATCACATCCGGATCCAGGGACTTGAGTGTCTTCCTCAACACCCATATACGTTCGACAGTTTTGTATGTACTTCTCCATTTGTTTTCGGATCGCGACATCAAATCGAGCCCGACGCATTCGACCTGGTCACTCAATTCATAGAACGACGGTTCACTCGACAGGGTCAGGAGGACGATATTTTTTCCGTTTTCGGCCCAGTAACGAGACAAGCGGGACACGACACGTTCGGCACCACCAGGGCCCATGCTGGAAATCACCAGCACGATTTTCACGACGCCGAGCTCACTGCCATACCACAAATAAACATCTGAAATGAAGGCGGGTGATGTTTACGAGATCGGTGACGCTAACCCGCGTCTTGATCCCAAATTCTAAACAGCTTGTCGCGCATGTGCCTGTTCAAATAAGTCAAACCGTATTGCAGGTAAGGTTTCAGGTGATAGGGGCTCGTTTTGATGTCGTTCAGTATGTAAGGGCGCGCTTTTTTGCATTTATCGCTTCTTAAATAGATATTAACGAGGTTCTTTTCATAATTGCGGGGCTTGTCCACGGGCTTCTTCAGCAACTCGTCCACGGTCTTGCCGCTGTCCAAATCGTCGGACGATTGTTCAAGCCGCTGTCGATACAGTTCCAGAGCAAGATCCGAGAAGCTTTGCTGCTCACCCGCATGGATTATCGAAACCGCTTCAGGCGAATGTCTTTTGCTGTAAAGCGGTTGCTTGATGTTGGCCAGATCGAATTCCAGACTGAACCTCAGGAAGAGATCGTAATCCTGCGCAAACCTGAACTGGGCACGATACCCGCCAATTTTGTCCAGGGCGCTCCGTCGAAACATCACCGACCCGTGATGAAACTGGTTTTCCAGCGGCAACCGGCTCCTGATTTTTTCCGGCTCGGTCTCCCGCTCGAGCAACGCAATCTCGTCACCGTCGTCGTCGATTTGAAGTGCCCAGGATCCAACCGCCGCTACCCGCGGATTCGCCTCCATATACGCGAGCTGTGCACCCAGTCTGTTTGGATCCGAGACGTCGTCGCTGTCCTGGCGCGCAATATATTGACCCCGGCTTTCCCGGGTTGCGTGAATCAGCGACCGGGTCAAGCCCTCGTTTTGTTGGTGATCGATCAGCCTGATCCGGGGGTCCCGATAAGCGTGCAATATGTTGCGGGTATCATCATCCGAACCGTCGTTTACGATGATGAACTCGAAATCACCGCAATTCTGCGCCAGGATACTTCCCATGCTTTTCGCCAGATAGCGTGATCCGTTGAACACCGGCATAACCACGCTGATCGTTGGCGGCTTCATTGCTCCAGGCACTGACAAATTGCGGCTGCCCTGGATTCGTATGAAAGCGACTTGGCCCTGTTTACGCCGTTCGCGGACAGCGCTTCATAGCGCGCTTTGTTGCCGAGCAGCTCGTTAACGGCGCCTGCCACTGCGTCAGGACTATCGGGTTCGACGAACGAGGTTTCCTCATCGGTCAACCAGGACCTGAGCGCAGGAATATCCGTTGATATTACCGGGGTGCCCGACGCAAGATATTCACCAAGTTTTACCGGGCTGGTCCAGGCCGCACTGGGGTGTTTTCCGGAGGGAGGCAGCAGCAACACATCGGCGTGCCACAGATATCCGGGTACTTCGGAGTGTTTTCGCAGACCGTGAAACCGAACGTTGCTCAGCCGCTGCTGATTAACTGTCCGTTGGTGTCTTTCGATGTCTTCGGGCCAGCCCCCTAACAAATGAAACACCATGCCCGGAAGTTGCCCGGCTGCTTCGAGTATCGTTGGGATGCCTTTGTAGTCGTACAGGTGGCCGGCATACACGATGTTCGGACCCGCGCTCTGGTAAGGGCTTTTTCCGGCGTCCCGGGGGCGCAAGAACATCGACAGGTCCACCGCGTCGGGCAATACTCTGATCTTGGACGCGTCCGCCCCTTGCGATGCATAATACTCCCGCAATGTCTCGGAGATCGTGATCCACATTCTGAAGTTCGGAGAATGGGATGCACGTACCAGCGTCCTGAACTTCAGCGAATCGGTGCCCGGAGGGGCATGGCTTTCGGCGGTGGCGTCGATACCCGCCCGGGCACACAACCACGGAAAGTAGAAATCCCTGCCGTAAACCAGGTCGGGCTTCAGCGAGACCGCGGCGCGATAGGCTTTCCACGAGAACGGGAAACCCTTTCTGAAAACACTGACGCCCGCGTACTCGGTCCGCAACTGATTCCAGTGGAGTCGCTCGTCTATGCCGTACATTTCCAGCAATTCCCGCTTCGGCTTTGTGCGTCCTCTCTCACGGCGGGTAATGAGCGTGACATCATGGCCGAGCTTGGCGAAACCGTCCGCCATTTTTATGGTATTCAGCGCATGTGCCCACTGCGAACCCGCCTCCAGCGGGCTAACAACAACTATCTTCATTCACCAAGCATTTCATCAGACACTCGGCGAGAGCCAGATCATCGCCGGTATCGATATCTATGGATGACAGCCAGTCCATTTCCATCCCCACGGTCCGCCCCGAGTACAACCGGTCGCCGTTCACACTTTTCCTGTTCAGTATCAGGACAGCGGGCCCGTTTCTCGCATACAGTTTCCGCTTGTCCTGCCTGCGCAGATTCAGTTCGTCATGGCAGGTTGAAAGCGTTCGATCCTCGCCCATGAGCATGAGGGACTCCGGATTGTATCTGTGTGGAACCGCAACCGTAGTGACCAGGGTGTCGGCGTCGCATTCCCGGATCATCCTCAGCCCGGCGTCGATATGACGGGATGTGCGAAACGGCGAGGTTGGCTGGAGATACACAACGTAGTCCGCTGTCCACTTCTCGAGGCGCTCGAGATGGTCGACCGCATGCCGTATTACGCCAAGGGCGGGAGCATCGTCGCCCGACAGTGCATCAGGACGCATGAATGGAACCTCGGCGCCAAGCCGCAGGCATACATCCCGGATTTCGACGTCGTCGGTAGACACCACGACGCGGCTGATCAGAGCACTTTCCAGCGCCGCCTGCAGGGTGTAGGCGATCAGCGGACGCCCCGCGAGCGGCACCGTGTTTTTTCCGGGGATGGCCTTCGACCCGCCTCGGGCCGGGACCAGTCCCAGCACGTTGATGCCTATGAGTTCGGTTTCTTCAGATGAAACAACCAGGTTGAGAGCGGCTCCTCGACGGGGTTCCTAATAGACCGACATTTTAGGCTTTTCTTTTCTCCATTTTTCGTAGGCCACATCCCACGATGGCGACGCCACCTCGTAGTCGACCTGACCGAACATGGTGATGCCGCCCATTTTGAAGCTTCCGCAGTATTCGCAAAGCTTCTTCATCTGATCCCTCATATCGTCGTCGTCATCCGGGAGCTTGTCCCTTGCGATGTTCAAACCGAGGACACGGTCGATGCTCCCGGCCGCCGCGCACGGATAGTAGCCGTAGGGAGTCAAGCCGATGCCGCATTCTAGCGGCACCCGGCACCCGACCGAATAGTCGGCGAATTTGTAGAACGCCGAATCTCTCGGAGCCATATTGAATGGATAGAACCAGTTCACATCGGATTCCTTCGACGTGTTGACGATGACCACGTCACTGGGCAGCAAAGGCAGCCTCTTTTCCACGGCCTTCCCATAACCGTTGGTATGCACCGCAATCTCCGTGTCGGCGGAAAATTCCCTTTTGTACTCCAGCAGTATGTCCAGGACTTCGAAAATCTTTGGATGAATCATCGGCTCGCCGCCAAGCAGCCTTATTCGTCTCCACTTCTTGTTCCCGCTGATACTTTCGCTAACGAATTTTCTGATCTGGTCGGTGTTCAGTCCCTCTGAACTGGGCGCCTGCCTGACGGACCGGTTGCAGTTGTAACAGGCGAGGCTGCAGGCGTATGTAATATCAATCTCGATGCAATCCCGACTCCGCTCGAACAACGGGCCGAATATCGCGGATACCGGCTTCAATGACCTGATGTACCCGTAAATTGACATGGCAAATCGGCGACACCATACAGCCGCGTAGTATCCCTTCAGTTTTATTTTCTTGAATGTCGACATCACCAATCCAAAACCGCAACCGACCCAACCCGAACGGGTAAAAAAATTCCTGGGGCCTTTATATCCATGGGGCTGTATATCACACGCTCACTACCGAATCTATAACTCCTGTAACAGATGCCATAGCCCGACGCCTGGCGATGTCCAGAATGGTGGATGCAATCCGCATCGAGGCTTTGCCGTCCATCGGTTCGAGCTGCTCGGCCCTCAGTTTTTTTCTACCCAACGATTTCAGTTCAGGGTCCTCGAGATATGCGGCCAGCGCCGTATCGAGTTCACCGAAGTCATCCACCAGCCATACACCGTCCGTTTCCATTACGGTTCTATAGTGATCCATCAGGTACCATTTTCGCACGCTCTCGTTCTCCGGCACATCGACATTGCCGTCGAAACCGATATTGATGACGCAGGTGTCCTGCGCGACGGCATCCATTGTGATCGAGCCCTGGGAAGCAACGACGACATCCGCGTGCCGCATCAGAGTGCTGAGATGATCGAGCCTACCCCAATCGGGCGACTCGACGACGACACCGTCCAGTTCCACTACGTATCGGAAGCGCCGTTGCCAGTTCCCGTCCTTGGGGTGCGGCCGAATCAACAGCGTGCAGTCCGAACCGTATGCTCCTTCGACAATGCGCCTCGCCATGTACTCGACCACGCTGGGTTCATGCCGCCCCAGTCGTTCGCTGTTGGCCGCGAAGACAATCAGCCTGTTTCCAACCGGGACGCCGATGTTGTCGAAAAGTGATTTCCGATCCGGCACCCCGGCCCGGGTATACACATCCATTTGCGGCCAGCCCGATACCTGGATCCTTTGCTCGTCGATCTGATGGTAGCCCGTCAACTCCCTTTTCATGGCCGCGCTGTTCACGATGTACTTTACCGCTCCCGGGCATATCGGGCCCTTGGTAGTCGGCATGTCCCAACTGGTGATCACCACGACGACCGGGACATCGGTCTTTCGCGCGGCGACCAGATAGTCTTTTATCAAGGTGCTTTGCGGGTTCCATAACACCATGACATCGGGCCTTGCCTGCTGCATGAACTGGTCGATTGCAGGCGGTGTGCACTGCCACTGGCCATAGTACAACCTGCACAGAAGATTGAACAAAGACCGACTTTTCGGCTTCGGCCAGCCGAGGCCCGGATCGACGAAGTTTCCCGCAAGCGCCTCGCGCGCCTGTCTTTTATCAGACATGGCCTTCTTTTGCTGGTGGCCCACGAATTCGTTGATTTCGTTGAACCGGTAGGCGAGATTCGGGAATTCTGAACCGACATGACGCAACAGTCTGGAGCACAAGGTTCTACACAACCGTCTCGCCCGCCGCTTCAGGTCGAGTCGGCCCACCACGGGGTGATAGATCGATCGCCACTCCAGACGGGCGCCGTCCAGAGACTGGATCAGCTTTTTCTCCCTGTTGGAAGGACTCAGGATACTCCCTTCGAAATCTGTTTGATTCAAGAACTGCTCGATAA